>OMSY01000161.1 GCA_900313875.1 uncultured Actinomycetes bacterium | reverse complement strand
GCTTTCGGGGGTATAGCTCAGCTGGGAGAGCGACGGCTTTGCAAGCCGTAGGTCAGGGGTTCGAGTCCCCTTACCTCCACCAGATAATCGCAGGTAGACGGCTTGTAGAGATACTTCTCAGCCGTCTATCTTGTTTTCTGGCGAACGTGGTTCCGTCTCCCGCTGTCAGGCCGCCCATGAAACCCGGAGGGATGGCACGTTGCTCCTGGAAAGGGTGCCATCCCGCCATATCGGGCAGGATGCGACCTTCGCACAACCGCAGCCAGGCCCCCGATGAGAAGGCACGTCACCGTAGGCACAGGTGCTGGTACATGTCCCGGTCCGTGAAACCAAGGGAGTGGTAGAACCCCCTCATCCCGACCGAGCAGTTCACGATCAACGAGTTGCATCCCCGTTCGGTGGCGACCCCGATAGCGGTTTCGAGCAGCTTGCGTCGGCGCTGCCAAGGATCGGTTCGTTCGTCATCGTCAAGCGGTGTCTTGCCATGCATATGCAGTTCGCGGACGATGGCGGTGGCCGGGTCATAGGGAAGCGTGTCACCATGTGTCTCGTGAGCCGTGAGCTTGGGGATGCTCAGTCTCAGGTACCCGATGAGGCGGTTTGAGGAGGTGACCATCTGGATGAAATGCTCATGCGTGACCGTCGTCTCGTATTCGATGCGCTCCAACTCGCATAGGCATGAGGCCATGTCATCTATCGAAGCCCGTCTGAAGCGGATCTCCGAAACCGCCTGGGCATCGGCCCTGAGCCTGTCCTCTATCACCTGACGCAGGTTGTTCTTCTTGTTGCCGGCGATGATGTCCCCGACCGAGATATCCCTGACCATGCGGGATATCTTCATGTAAGGAGGCGTGTTCAGCATATCGGTGACGAGGATATCCGACAGCGTCTCCTCATCATAGGGGCGCCATGCTCCCTCATCCCGCTTCCTGCGCAGCCGTGCGCTCTCGACGAGCACGCAGGGATAGAGCTTCACTTCATCGGGGAGGAACCGCGGGTCGCTGACCAGCCGCTGATAATCATCCTTGTCGTGGACCGGGTCCGAACCGAGAAGGTTCACCATGCTGTGCACATGGATCTGGAAGCCGAACAACCGGAGAAGCTCGAACGCCTCCGTCACCTGTCCGACGGTCGTCTTCCTCCCGTTCAGGTCGAGGATGGTTTGGTCGGTGCTCTGGATGCCCATCTGGACCTTCGTGCAACCGAGTGTCCTGAGAAGGGACAACGATGCTGTGTCGATGAGGTCGGGTCGCGTCTCGATGACCAGGCCCACGACCTGATGTGCGCTTGCCATGTTGAGTTCCTGTTGATGATGCAGCTCATCCAAGCCTTGCATCTGCATGTCGGACAGCCGCGACCAGCCCTCGTCCGCTGCATAGAGCCGCTGAAACGCCTCATTGTAATCAAGCGAGCCCTCGTTCACCCTGCTCTGCAGGTCTCCGATGAAATCCTCGATGACCTCGTCATCGTTGCCGATGCCCAACGTACGGTAGGCGTCGGCTCGTCGGCGCTCCTCCTGTCCGGAACCGTGCTCGTATTCGTTGAGCGCCCGGAACATCTCGGAAACGAACCATATCTGATAGCCTTCCGGATAATCCGACCAGGTACCGCCGAGAACGATGAGCTCTATGCGGCGGGTATCATGTCCCATCTGGTCGAGTGCGCGAAGACGCGAGATCACCTGCAGATAAGGGTCGAAACAGTTCCGTTCGGCACGCATGCAGGCAGGTTCCAAGTGCAGGTAGCTCTTGGGCATGCGCAGGTCGTTAGGACAATACAGGCAGTCATTCGAACAAGGCCAGGGCTTGGTGAGCACCGATATGGTCGCGACGCCACCCGAGGTCCGTCCCGGCTTGATCTGCAGCGTCTGCAGCAGACGCTGTTCGAGTGTTTCATCCACTCCCCAGCTTGCCCATCGTTCGGGGTCGTTTTCCTTGGTTTCCTGATAGAACCGGAGCAGCTTGCGCTTGGAATGGTGCCGGGCCGTGTCGGGGACACCCCGGCTGTGCCTGTGGAAGCACCTGTTGAGCGCGACCGAGTCCAAGAGGCGGACCTCTTTGAGCCTGTCGAGTATTTCGAGAAGCAGCTCCTCCATGATACTGCTGAGTGTATACCACCTGATGCGGTGGAGAAACCGGTCCGGTATCCCGGTGCCGGGGAGGTCTACGATGACCATATCATCTATACTGCAAGCATTATGGATGCCGCTACCCGTGACAAGCTGCGCATGCTCGACAACGCGTTCTATCAGGTCAATCATGCGTCGTTCTCCGCGACCCGTCGGGCGCCTTGGCCCGGCTGGGACATGTGCCTTGATTGGCTTGAGGCGCATGACAAGTGCTTTCATCTCGGCCATGCAGGAGCATCGGTGCTGGACCTTGCCTGTGGGAACCTGAGATTCGAGCGGTTCCTCAAGAAGAGGTACCCGTCGTCGGGACCATTCCTCTACGCCGTCGACAACTGCGTCGAGCTGGCCCCCTTCCTCGAGGGGGTCCACTTCATCGACCTGGATGTGCTCGTCGCGCTGTCGGGGGAAGCGATGCCCGTTACCTGGGCGGACATCCCCCTGTGCGACCTGACGGTCACGTTCGGGTTCATGCACCATGTGCCATCGAGGACGATGCGGCTCCAAGTGCTCGATATGCTCGCCGACAAGACGCGGGTCGGGGGATATCTGATAGCCTCGTTCTGGCGTTTCGCCGATGATGACCAGATGCGCCTGAGAGCCGAGGCTTCGACCAAGATGGCCCTTGAGAGGCTTGGTCCCCTCGACCTGGAAGAGGGGGACTATCTGCTTGGATGGGGCCAGGAGGAAGGCGCTTCCCGCTACTGCCATAGCTTCACCGACGAGGAGCTCGACTGGCTGTCCATGGGCTTGGGGAACAGGATGGGAGCAGCGCATCGTTTCGATGCCGATGGTCGGAACGGCCGCATGAACACCTATCTGCTTTTCAGGAAGCTGCAGTAGGCATTCGGCCGCTCTACGGACAAGTCACGGGACCAGGGGGAGGAAGCAGCACATGCGCATCGTTGCAGTCATCGCCGCGTTCGTCTTGCTGCTGTTCACCGTGGTGCTCGAGGTCGTCTTCATCACCGGTGGGGTCAGGATGCACCGTCGTTTCGGGAATCATCTGAAGGGCGTGTGGCTGCAACTCTGTGCGGCGGCATTCGTCATCCTGTTCGTCGGTTTTGCCGTGTTGCTCTACCGTTATCGAGGAGCGTTCTGGTTGTTGGAGCCCCCCGGAGCGCTGTTGGTTGTCTACCTCTACGGCATCTTCATCTTCTTCTTCGTGTTCGACCGCTCGGAACGCAGCCGGTCCGCGTCGGTGCCGACCGATTGTGATTACATCATCGTGCTAGGCGCAGGGCTCGTGGACGGACGTCGGGTCACGCGCCTGCTCGCCGATCGTGTCGACAAGGGTATCGAGGTGTACGAGGCGAATGGGAGAAGGCCCTTCTTCATCATGTCGGGTGGTCAGGGCAGGGACGAGAAGGTCACGGAAGCCGAGGCCATGCGTGAATACGCGCTTGGGAGGGGTGTTCCCGATGAGCAGATCCTCAAGGAGGAGCGCTCGACTTCGACAAGGGAGAACCTGCAGTTCTCCCGACAGCTCATGGAGTCACGTGGCGGAGGCTCGAGCGTGTTCGTCACCAACGAATTCCATTGTTACCGCACCTCCTATCTTGCACGGAGACAGCGGTTCGATGTGAAGCCTGTTGCAAGCATCACCGTCGACTACTCGTTTCCCGGGAACCTTGCCCGGGAGTTTCTCGTCGTCTTCAAGCTGCATGCAAGGATATTGGCAGTGCTGCTGCTGGCCTGGCTGGTGCTCTCGCTGGCATTCGGCTGAGCGAACGAAGAGGGCGATGATGCGATCTGCACCGTCGCCCTCGATCGGTATCGTATGGATTCTTCTACCAGATATGCTTCTTGGTCATGAAGTCATCGAAGTCGAAGTCCGCACCTATCTCCCTGGTTTCCATGCGTTCGGTGGCGAAGCTCCTGATCCGGTAGATGTCGATGGCACGACGGCTGTTCTTGTTGACGGCCAACCAGATCGCGTCGAGCTTCCGTCCCTCGCAGAGGCCCTCGAGATAGGTGAAGGTGTCGCTCGAGAAACCCTGTCCACGGCACGCCTGCGAGACATACAGCTTGGCATGGAGGACCTTCTCATCATCGATGGGCT
>OMSY01000122.1 GCA_900313875.1 uncultured Actinomycetes bacterium | reverse complement strand
GATCGGCTACCCGGTCGTGCTGCGTCCCTCATTCACGCTCGGTGGGGCAGGAGGCGGCATTGCCCATGATGAGGACGAGCTTGTCCTGATCGTCTCCCAAGGCATCGAACTGTCCCCAGCCGGCGAGGTCCTCGTGGAGGAGAGCATCGAGGGCTGGAAGGAATTCGAGATGGAGGTTGTGCGTGACCGTATGGGCAACGGCATCGTCGTGTGCTCCATCGAGAACCTCGACCCCATGGGCGTGCACACGGGCGACTCGATCACCGTCGCACCCGCCCAGACGCTTTCCGATATCGAGTACCAGCGCATGCGCACGGCATCGCTCGCCGTGCTCGAGAAAGTAGGGGTCGAGACAGGCGGTTCGAACGTGCAGTTCGCCGTGAACCCCGATGATGGACGCATGGAGATCATCGAGATGAACCCACGCGTCTCACGCTCGTCCGCACTGGCATCGAAAGCGACGGGCTTCCCCATCGCCAAGGTGGCCGCCCGTCTCGCGGTCGGCTACACGCTCCCCGAAATCGCCAACGACATAACCGGCTCGACGCCAGCCTGCTTCGAACCGGCCATCGACTACTGCGTCGTCAAAATGCCGAGGTTCGCCTTCGAGAAGTTCCGGGACACCGACGACACGTTGTCGACCCGCATGAAGGCGGTCGGCGAGGTCATGGCCATCGGACGCACGTTCGAGGAGGCCCTCGGCAAGGCGATGCGCTCCCTGGAGAACGGTTGCACCGGGTTCGGCGTCGATGGGCATGCGCACGCGTCGGAAACCAAGGAAGGATATGCCCCTCTGCTCGCACGTCCGACGTGCAACCGGGCCGCCTACATCGGCCAGGCCTTGCGGTGTGGTTGGACACCTGCCGAGGTGCACGGGATGACGGGCATAGACCGTTTCTTCCTCGACCGTATGGCGGACATCATCGCCGTACAGGAGGCACTCGAAGGGGTCCGGATCGACGATGTGGACGCCAAGGCATTCCGCATCGCGAAGCGCTACGGTCTGTCCGACATGCAGATAGCCCACCTCACGGGCTCCACGGAGATCGTCGTGCGCACCCGTCGCAAGGCACTGGGCGTCGTCCCTGCGTTCAAGACCGTCGATACCTGTGCCGCCGAGTTCGAAAGCAGCACCGCATATCATTACAAGACATACGATGCCGACGAATCAGAGGTTGGAGACGGGACGGCGGCGCGGGAGAAACCCAAGGCTCTCATCCTGGGAGCCGGGCCGAACCGTATCGGACAGGGCATCGAGTTCGACTATTGCTGTGTCCATGCCTGTTATGCGCTGTCGGAAGCAGGGTACGAGACGATCATGGTGAACTGCAACCCCGAGACGGTCTCCACCGACTATGACACGTCCGACAAGCTCTACTTCGAACCGCTCACCTTCGAGGATGTCATGGACATCATCGACGCGGAACGACCCGACGGCGTCGTGGCAGCTCTGGGTGGACAGACGCCCCTGAAGCTCGCACGGGCCCTTGAGGAAGCCGGCGCACCGCTCATGGGAACGAGCGCCGACGCCATAGACCTCGCAGAAGACCGGGACCGCTTCGCCAAGGTGCTCGACGGCCTGGGAATCGCATATCCACCGGCTGGGGATGCCTCCACGCCCGACGAGGCGATACGGGTCGCCAGCCGCATCGGCTTCCCGCTGCTGGTGCGGCCAAGCTATGTTCTTGGCGGACGCGGGATGGCCATCGTATACGACGAGGACCAGCTGCACCGCTTCATGGGCGAGGCTACCAGGATATCGCCCGACCACCCCGTGTACCTGGACAAGTTCCTCGAATCGGCAATCGAAGTGGACCTCGACTGTGTATGCGATGGGGACGATGTCTACATAGGAGGTGTTCTCGAGCACATAGAGGAGGCCGGCATCCATTCGGGTGACTCGGCATGCTGCATCCCACCGTTCTCGCTGTCGGATGCCCTGGTAGCGGAGCTCCGTGACATCGCCCAGCGTCTTGCACTCAGCATCGGCGTGCGGGGACTGTTGAACATCCAGTTCGCGGTGAAGGACCAGGTGGTCCGTGTCATCGAGGCGAACCCCCGTGCCAGCCGGACCGTGCCATTCATCTCGAAGGCGACAGGGGTCCCCCTTGCGAAGGTGGCGGCACATGTGATGGCAGGTGAACGGCTTTCCAGCATGGGCTTGCCACCCGATGACCGGGAGCTGGGCTATCATGCCGTGAAGGAAGCGGTCATGCCCTTCGGGAGGTTCCCCGGCTCCGATGTCGTCCTGGGTCCGGAGATGAAGTCCACAGGAGAGGTCATGGGCATCGCCCCCACTTTCCCAGCCGCATACGCCAAGACCCAGCTTGCCGTCTCCTATGACCTGCCCCGCTCGGGTTCCATCTTCATCAGCGTCGCTGACCGTGACAAGCGTTCCATCGTGTCGATTGCACGCGATTTCGCACGACTCGGCTTCGACGTGGTGAGCACAGGGGGAACGGCGAAGGCGCTCTCCGCCTCCGGCATCCCCTGCCGGAGGGTGAGGAAGATCAGCGAGGGTCATCCGAACGTCATCGACATGATTGCAGACGGAGAGGTCAAGCTGATGGTCAACACCCCGTTCGGGCACGGTTCACGTGGTGATGGATACGAGCTGCGGCTCGCCGCCGTACGCCACGGCATCACCTATGCCACCACCATTGCAGCCGCCCAGGCACTCGCAGCCGCCATGGAGGTCGCCCG
>OMSY01000157.1 GCA_900313875.1 uncultured Actinomycetes bacterium | reverse complement strand
GGTCGACGACGAAGAGCTCCTCGAGCTGGTCGAGATGGAGACCCGCGACCTGCTGACCCAGAACGAGTTCCCCGGTGATGACATTCCCATCATCCGTGGTTCCGCACTCAAGGCCCTCGAGGGTGACAAGGAAGCACAGGAGGCCATCTGGGAGCTCCTCGACGCAGTCGACAGCTACATCCCCGAGCCCGAGCGCGATCTTGACAAGCCGTTCCTGATGGCTGTCGAGGACGTTTTCACCATCACCGGCCGCGGCACCGTCGCCACTGGTCGTGTCGAGCGCGGCAAGGTCCATGTCGGTGACGAGCTCGAGATCGTCGGCATCAAGGAGACCACCAAGACGGTCTGCACCGGTGTCGAGATGTTCCGCAAGATCCTCGATGAGGGTCAGGCCGGCGACAACATCGGTTGCCTCCTCCGTGGTACCAAGCGCGAGGAGATCGTCCGCGGCCAGGTTCTCTGCAAGCCCGGCAGCGTCACCCCGCATACCCAGTTCAGCGGTCAGGTCTACGTACTGACCAAGGAGGAGGGCGGCCGCCACACCCCGTTCTTCGATGGCTATCGTCCCCAGTTCTACTTCCGTACCACCGACGTCACCGGTATCGCGCACCTTCCCGAGGGTGTCGAGATGGTCATGCCCGGCGACAACGTCGAGATCACCGCAGAGCTCATCGCCCCGATTGCCATGGAGGAAGGCCTCCGCTTCGCAATCCGCGAGGGTGGTCGCACGGTAGGCTCCGGTCGAGTCACCAAGATCATCAAGTAACAACGCTAGGTTTCGAGCAGGCGAACAGGGTCCGGTCCTTCTGGATCGGGCCCTGTTCGAGGCTCATGTTCCCCGTGCGCGGCACATGGATGATGCCGCATGGTGCGGCTTCATGAGAGAGCACCAATCCGCTTGCCGTGTTGCCCGGTTGACGGGTGGCGTGCAGGCTGGTAGATTTTCAGCCGTGCCCGTTTTCAGGACGGGGCGGTTTCATAGGAGGATCCGGTTCGATGCGTACAATGGTCACCTTGGCTTGCACCGAGTGCAAGCGTCGTAACTATACGACCTACAAGAACAAGCAGAACAATCCTGAGCGTATTGAGTTCAAGAAGTACTGCCCTTGGTGTAAGACCCATACCGTCCACAAGGAAACGCGTTAATCCGGGTTTTCAGGAAACAGGAAACAGAGCATAGGCCAGTAGTTCAATTGGTAGAGCGTCGGTCTCCAAAACCGAAAGTTGAGGGTTCGAGTCCTTCCTGGCCTGCCAGCTTCTTCTCGTCGCATGTGAGTACCTCACCGTGCGGCGTTTCTCACGATAGGGTATTCCTTTCGTGTGCTGAATAGAGATTGGGCGGCATATGTCGAAATCCAGGACCAAGAAGAAAAAGAAGAACAAGAACACGGGTTCGGTGCCGGTGAGCGACCAGGCGCAGGAGCGTGTCCCTTCTTCAGGCACTTCTTCGGGAGCATCCAAGGCCGATTCCGGCAAGGCTCCGAAGGAGAAGGGTGCGAAGAAGGCTGCGAGTACCTCTTCTTCCAAGAAGGCCACACCCAAGAAGGACGACAAGAAGAAGCCGAACATCTTCAAGCGTTTCATCAGCTACTGTCGTGATGTGAGGACCGAGATGCAGAGGGTCACCTGGCCGACCAAGTCGGACGTGGGACATTCGAGCCTCGTCGTCATCGGTGCCCTCATCTTCTTCGGTGTGCTCATCTACCTCGTCGACACGGCGATGGTCCCGCTTCTTCTGGCATATTCGCGTCTAGGTTAGTTGGTGCGGTCATGTCCAAGAAATGGTACGTCCTCCACACGTATTCGGGATTCGAGAACAAGGTCAAGGCGGATATCGAGCACCGCGTGGAATCGATGGGTCTCGAGAACAACGTCTTCGATATCCAGATCCCCACGGAGACGGTCACGGAGATCAAGGAGGGTGGTCGCAGGGTCACCTCCGAGAAGAAGGTCTTCCCGGGCTACGTGCTCATCCGCATGGAGCTTGATGACCGCTCCTGGGCTGCGGTGCGCAATACGCCCGGCGTCACCGGTTTCGTCGGCTCGCAGGGCAAGCCCGCAGCGCTCTCGCGTGATGAATACAACAAGATCATGCGCCGTACGAGTCCGGATGTCCCCAAGAAGACGTCCACGGACCTCGTCGTCAACCAGACCGTGCGCATCATCTCCGGCCCGCTGGCCGATTTCGATGGGGTCATCTCCGAGGTCAATGCCGATGCGGGCAAGGTGAAGGTCATGGTCTCCATCTTCGGTCGTGAGACGCCGGTGGAGCTCACCTTCGACCAGGTGGCGCGTATCGTCTGACGTGCGTATTCCCATCCTCTTGCCCCGGCAGGGGAGCTTCTCATGAGGATGATGAGATAGAGGGACCGGGAACATCGTTTGCTCGCGATGCTCTCGGTCAGGGAAAGTGATAGGAGATTCGGGCGCACCTTCGGGTGACCCGTGCAAGAAGAAGGATTCAACATGGCAAAGAACACGAAGAAGGTCGCGGGCTTCATCAAGCTCCAGATTCCTGCAGGCGCCGCCAACCCGGCACCTCCGGTAGGTCCTGCACTCGGTGCCCAGGGCATCAACATCATGCAGTTCTGCCAGCAGTTCAACGCTGCGACCGAGTCCCAGAGGGGCACCATCATCCCCGTCGAGATCACGGTCTACGAGGACAAGACGTTCTCCATCGTCTACAAGACCCCTCCCGCCGCCGTTCTCATCAAGCAGGCACTCGGCCTCGAGAGCGCTTCCGCCGAGCCGCATATCACCAAGGTCGGCCAGCTCACCAAGGAGCAGCTGCGCCAGATCGCCGAGACCAAGCTTCCGGACCTCAATGCCAACGACATCGAGGCCGCTGAGCGCATCGTCGCCGGTACCGCCCGTTCCATGGGTGTCACCGTCGAGGG
>OMSY01000156.1 GCA_900313875.1 uncultured Actinomycetes bacterium | reverse complement strand
CGCATCGCGGCGGAGACGCTTGCGAAGGTGAAGCATGCGATGAGGATCGATTACTTCGAGGATGCCGAGCTCATCGCGGGGCAGTCCGCCCATTATGGCAACTGAGCGGTATGCCCAGGCGGGGTGAGGCAGATGCAGGAGAAACCCCAGGTCAGCGAACTGCTCCAGAAGCTCTGCTCCTGGGCGGTCATCACGATGCTGGATTTCCATCCTCGTAGGGCAAGCATGCCCACCACGCTCGTCTACAAGGTTGCCGGGAACAGCTCGTATCAGGTCGAGGCGGACTCGGCGGATGCCGGCACGCTCGAAGAGCTTCTCGAGATGACGCGGTCCCAACTGGTGCGTATCGGTGAGGACGCGGCCGTCGAGGGCTATGCGCTCATCGTCGACTCCCTTGCAGGTGTGACCGGGCTACCTGACAAGCGCCCCTCGGCAGAAAGCGGGGAGGCATCCTCGGGTCGGCCGACTATCTTCGTCTTCCTCGGGGACCGGGGCCATGAACAGGGTGTGCTGGTGGTGCAGGAGTACAAGGAGCGCATCATCCGAGGGGGCGCCCAGCCTTTCGGCGCACCGCTCATCATCGAGGGTCCTGCCTCCCTGTTGCAAGATGCCACTGGGCGTCTCTGACCGGAGGCGTTCCTGCGGGGTGGCCGCTCCTGTTGGGCTGGGGCTGCCTGACGCTCTTTTGGTTGCTGGCATGTTCCCGCCCCCAAGGTGGACGCGCGCATCGTCGGCCAGTTGATTGTCATGCTAGATGACAATCAGCCAACGAATTGGTTTCCTCGTGCGTACAGGACGCTTGCGGGAGAGGGTCCCCCGGTATCGTGTAGGACAAGTGTGCAGCGGCTGCAGTCGTCTGCGCCAAGCTGGATGAAGTTGGTCGAAAGGGGCATCAATGGCAACCACGGGATACCTGCGTCGCTCATGGAATGCGCTCACGTCGGACGAAGGTTGGTGGAAGAGCATCTGCATCCTGTCGCTCATCTCGCTCATACCCATCGTCGGTCCGATAGCCGTCTCGGGATATTGCTTCCGTTGGGCACGTGAGGCCGCATGGGGTATCGAGGAGCCGCTTCCTCGCGGGAAGGGTGACCTGGGCGCCGCCATCAAGTCGGGCTGGTTCGTCTTCCTGCCCACCTTCGTCTGGGCCATGGTGGTCTCCATCGCCTTCACGCTCCTGTGCCTGATTCCCTACGTCGGTGGCTTCTTCGGCGTCATCCTGCTCCTGGCCAGCATCGTCGCCATGATGGTGGTGTACGTCATGGTGCTGCGCGCTGTGATCTATGACAAGATGGGTCCCGGGTTCCAGATAGGGCAGGCGTGGAAGATGTGCCGTGACGAGCCGGAGGGGCTGGTGCGGGTCTTCGGCGTGGGTGTCGTCTGCTCCTCGGTGGCTCTGGTTTTCGCCATGTTCGAGTACCTTCTCGTGTTCTGCCTGATAGTGTTTCTGAACATGTGGTCGATGACCTCGACCGCCGCCAGCTCCCATACCTATGGGAGCGGATACAGCAGCTACGGTGTCTCGACGGCGGACCTTTCCACGGCGCTTTCCGCATGCGTCTTCGGAATCATAGTTGTCGGGCTTATCGTCCTGTTCGTGCAGACCACCTCGACCGCCCTGTTCACGAGGTCGCTCGGGTATTGGATGGCGCAGTTCGAGCCTGCCCGTTGGGGGAGCTCGAGTGCGGGGGTGCCCCAGGGAGTGGGTCCGCAGGGTGTTGCGGAGCGCGCTCGTCGCAAGTATGAACGTGCCCAGCAGGCGGCCCAGGCTGCGCAGCAGCTCCAAGCGCAGCAGCAGCTCCAGGCACAGCAGCAATTCGCGCAGCAGATACCCGAGCAGGGGATGCCGACGGGTGATCCTGCGATATCGATGCAGGTAGAGGACGTGACCACTCCGATGCCTCCTGTTGACGCGACGTCACCAGGTCCTGCGAACGGGGCGGCTGCCCCGGTGCCCTTCGCCGAACCGGGCCTGCAGATGCCTGCAGATGCGACCGAGTCCATTCCCTCACCCGACGCGACCGCCCCGATGCCCTCTGACGAGGTCACGGCGCAGATGACACGCGCCGATAGCGGGCAGGAACCCGATGAGGCCCCCGCTCAGGCAACAGATGGCACCGACCGCGATGAAGCTCCTGCCTCTGATGGGGATTCCCTGCAGTAGGTGAGCCGATGCCGGCCGACGGTAGCGGCCGCCGTGGTCGCCAGGAGGCATTCAGGATTTCGACGAGGACGGGCGCGCGCCCATGAGGTGCGCGCCCGTTTGTCGTGTGCGGTCTGGTAAGGTGGGACCGAGGAGGTGACGATGAGCGAGGTCGGTGGTACGCACAGGTCATATGCGCGTCTTGGGCGCACGGCAGTCGAGCGCAGGGTGCGTTCGCGGTTGCTGAGGAAAAGCAGGTCGTATTGGCACGAGACGGCCATTCCCGACATCACGGCGGGAGCTGGCTGTGTCATCCTTGCCTGCGCGTTGATGCTTCTTGCCATCGGGAAACTGCCCGCGATGATAGGGGGCATCCTGCTCGTTGTTGTCATCCCGATTGAACATGTCCTGCTTTCGCGTTTCCTCGTCGAGGAGTTCGTCATTCCCGGGGGGCTGCCGATCAAGATGCAGGCGCTCGAGAAGGATACCGGTCCTGCTGTCCTGATGACCTCGGTGGCCTATGTCGCGCTGGGGGCCGCTGCGGTGTTCGCGCGGTATCCCCGGTCAGTTCTCGTGGGCTGCCTCGTCGCCCTGCTGTTGCTCGGTGTGTACGCGTTCTCATCCAGGAAACGGTATTTCGTGCTGTCGGTTGCAGGCCTCGTCATCTGCAGCCTGCTTCCTCTCCTGCTGTTCCGCCAGGGTCTCGGGCTGGTGTGGGCGGTTGCACTCACCCTGCTTGCCTTCGGGTTGTGCCTCGTCCTGGCAGGTGTGGTGACGTTCATGCGGCTCCATACCAGGCTCGTGAGCTCCAATATCGAGTACGAGCCGGGTGAGGATGCGATCGCTGCCGTCATGCTCTCGCAATGGCACACGCCCGATGAGATCGCCGATGCCCTCGCGTCCGATGATCCGGGGCTGCGCTTGATGGTCGCTGCCTTCCTTTCCACATATATCGAGCCGCAGGTTCTCCCCGCGTTGCTCGTGGCATGCCATGATGCCGATGAGGATGTCGCCTGGATGGCGCAGCGGTCCTTCTCGAACATCTGGGGCCCTTCTGTTGACGAGGTCTTGAAATGGTATCGGTTCGGCCAGCTGGGTGATGGGGGCAGGAAGCGTGCGGCCCACAAGGGGGATGAGGCTGACGAACATGCCCAGATGGAGGAGTATCAGAGGCAACAGGCGCGTGTCATCGCGCAGATCGACCGTCATGTCCATGAGGTCCAGGAGGTGCTCCGGGGCCGTGTCGCCTCAGACGAGATGGCGCTTGATGCGCTTGTCCGTCTCGCACGGGGCGATGGGACCGTGGATGCGCGGACCACGGCTTTGGAGGCGCTTGGTTCCACCCGCGCTCATCGCGCCTATGCGGTCTTGGTCGAGACCATCATGTCGAATGGCGCCGACCGTCCCATCGTGGCGGCTGCGCTCAGGGGCTTCAGCGGGGCGGCCTCTCCGGCCGTGGTGCACCTGGAGCGTTTGCTGGGAGGCTCGCGGACGTGGATGCGGGTCGCGGGTTGCGATGCCGCCATCGTGCTGATCCGCTCGATCGAGCACGAGGACCATGCGGACGCCCGCCTGGCGCGTGCGATGCTGCGCGACAGGGTGTTCGCGCTTGCATCCAAGGAGGGTCCGGTCGTGCGTGCGGCGCTCTGCGAGCTGCTTGCGCTGTATGGACAGGAGGCATCGGGGGTCCTTGACACCTGGTGCACGGACCGGTCCGCATTCGTACGCGGGGAAAGCCTGCGTGCGCTCGCGCTTGTCGATGGGGCGCGGGCGCATGCCCATGTGCTCGCAGCGCTCGGCGACCCGCGTGCGTACGTGCGTGGCAAGGGCCTTGACTGCGTCGCTTTCCTCAGGTTGGCGGATGCGCAGGATGCCGTCCGTGTCCTCCTGCAGGACGCAGACCCGTCCATCGCCTCGATGGCGCAGCAGGTTCTGGCCTTGTTTTCCCTGTTCGAAGTCTCTTCGTCCTGAAAGCAGTATCGCGTCTAGCTGCTGGTTTGTCATGACGTTCAGATTCCCTTGCAATCGTGTTCCATGTTCGTTCCGAGTCTGTTCACCGGACCGTTCAGATGGCCCCTGCTATACTCCGCGCATCCATATTGCCCGAGGGGAACGAGGTCGATGATGTGTGTCAGAGGTGCTTCAGGTCCTGGTGCCGTTGTCGGGAGGGTCATGGCCGCCGTGCTGTGCTTCCTGATGCCTGCCGTCATGTCCCCGGTGGATGCATGCGCCTCCTGCCCGGTTCCGGGAGGTCCTGTCGTGGCGCTCGGGTTTCATGAGTCATACCCCGCCTCGGACCGTGCGGTGACGCATCTGGGGGTCGACCTGTCCGCAGATGGGGGAAGTCCCGTGTCCGCCCCCTGCGATGGGACGGTCTCGTTCGTCGGGGACGTTCCCGCAAGCGAGCCGGGGGACGGGAGGACGATGCGTGCGGTGTCCCTGCTGAGGGAGGATGGCCGTACGCTGACCATGATGCCCTTCGAGGCGGTCTCGGTAGAGGAGGGGCAGCAGGTTCATGACGGGATGCTGGTCGGTACCCTGGCGGGGGGCGGGGACAGGTCGGTTCCCGTCCCGCATCTGCATGTTGGCCTGAAGGAGGATTCGAGATACTTCGACCCGCTTCCGCTGCTCGGCATGGCTGGGGATGCCCCGTCACGGGGCAGCGAGCCGGATTGTCAGGGGGCCATGGCCGGAGCGGCGGAGATGCGGATGGAGGAGGACGCCCTTGCCGTGCAGGATGCATGGCAGGTGATGCCCGATAGCGTGTCAGATGGCCTGGATGCGGTGCTGACGGATGACGTGCCAGCAGGATATCTAGTCCTACCCCAGGACCAGCCGGATGAGCTCTCGCCCGATGCGACCGTGTCTGCGGATTCCGGGTGCGGTGTGGCCGTATCATCGGGTCCCGGGCAGGTTCCGGTGACCTCGGCAGGCGCTCGGCTGGACACCATGCCTTCCAGGACGGTACCTTGGCACGAGAGGGTATGGTCGGCTGTCACCGATCACCTTGGGAGCGTCATCGGGAACATGGTCGACCTTCTGGCCTGCGAGCTCGGGCTCGGCCATCGGGCTCTTGTGGCTGGAGCTGTCGCCGCGATCCTTGTCCTGCTTGTCCCGGGGCTAGCTATCCTTGCGGCATTCTGGTGTCGATGTCATCTCGAGCGGCGTCCTGCTCGCTGTGGATGCAGGTCAGCACGTGTGAGCGGCATGTCTACCACGGGGAGGGGTGAGGGGAAGACCAAGAGGTTTGCGCTATCGGCAGGACAATGATAGACTTCACGAGTTGTTTCCTGCCCCGAGTTCGTCTTCATGTCTTGGGGCCGCTTAGTCCAGAGGAGGTGACTACATGAAGGCTTATGAACTTCTGTTCTTTGTAAACCCGTCCATCGATGATGAGGCACGTCTCGGCGTGAAGAAGCGCATCGATGCCACGATCACCGCTGACGGTGGTGTCGTCGACAATGTCGAGGAGTGGGGCAAGCGCAAGCTCGCATTCGAGGTCGACGGTCTTACGGACGGGGACTACACTCTCATTGATTTCCATGCCGAACCGGATTCCATTGCCGAGCTCGATCGAGTTCTGCGCATTTCCGATTACGTGGTTCGTCACATGATCGTCCGCCGTGACGACCATGAGTAGAATCTGCGACGCACGGCACGCGAGCGCGTGCTGCTGCAAGCAGTGAGAGGTGGTTTCACATGAGCATCAACAAGGTAATGATCACAGGCAACCTGACGCGCGATCCCGAGATGCGCACGACGTCGACGGGCATGTCCATCATGCGTCTTGGCGTTGCGGTGAACGACCGTCGACGCAACCCGCAGACCGATCAGTGGGAGGATTACCCCAACTACATCGACTGCGTGATGTTCGGCACGCGTGCGGCCAGCGTCTCGCGTTTCCTCACCAAGGGGCAGAAGGTCGCTATCGAGGGCAAGCTGCGTTGGAGCTCATGGGAGGACAGGCAGACCGGTGGCAAGCGCAGCAAGATCGAGGTCGTCATCGACGATCTCGAGTTCATGAGCTCGCGCAATGCAGGCTCCGGCGATTATGCCGGCTCCGCTCCTGCAGCCGCCTCTTCCTACGAACCAGCGAAGTCATATGACAACATCCCGCCGGCACCGCCTACGGCCGATGCCTATGCCGACGAGGATATCCCGTTCTAATCACGAGGAAAAGGAATCTCGCTATGTCAAGGAAACCAAGGGAGGGTAAGAAGCCCGACTATCAGCGCCAGGGACATCGCAAGTACTGCCAGTTCTGCAAAGAGGGCGTTGATTTCATCGATTACAAGGACACCCAGCTGCTTCGCAAGTACACCACCGACCGCGGCAAGATCAAGCCGCGTCGTGTGACCGGTGCCTGCACGCAGCACCAGCGCGACATCGCGCAGGCTGTGAAGCGCGCACGTGAGATGGCGCTCATCCCGTACACGGTCTCCGTGGTCAGCGGGCGCGTCGATCGCCGCAGCCGTTCGTAACACGTGAAGGAGTGATGATGAAAGTCATTCTGCTAGGAGAAGTCAAGGGCAAAGGAGGCGAAGGCGATGTCGTAGACGTTGCGGCAGGGTTTGCGAACAACTACCTCCTGCCGAGGCGTCTTGCCGAGAAGGCCACGCCCGGAAACCTCAAGCAGCTCGAGATGCGCAAGCACAATATCGAGAAGCGCGAGCTTGCCCGCACCACCGATGCCAACACGCTGCTCGAAGCCCTCAATGGCAAGCAGGTCATCGTTCCCGCCAAGGTTGGCGAGGAGGGACAGCTGTTCGGCTCCGTCACCACCGCCATGATCGCCGAGGCGATCAAGGAGCAGATCGGTGCCGAGATCGACCGCAAGAAGATCGACCTTCGCAATGCGATCAAGCAGGCAGGCGAGCACACGTTCACCTATTCGATCTACCGCGAGATCCGAGCCGAGCTTTCGGTCAAGGTAGTCGACGAGGAGAACCCCGAAGGCGATGCCGACGAGGCTGCTGAGGAGGACGTTGCCGAGGAGGCGGCTCCTGCCGAGGACGAGGCCGTCGAGGAAGAGGCTGCTGCTGAGGCCGAGGAGGAGGCAGAGGCCGAGGAGTAATATCCTCACCATCTGAATCCCCAGGACCATGCACTTGAAGGGATGTGCGGGAGGCGTCTCCCGCACATCCCTTTCTTGCAACACAACAACGGTTTCGAGGAGAAGAGCATGCCACAACCCGATATCCTGTCCCAGCTGGTTCCGCATGAGCCATTCGACTATCCCGGGGTCATATTCGATTTCGATGGCACGATTGCAGACTCCATGCATGTCTGGGCCTGGGTTGACCGCGAGTTCATGTCGCGCCATGGTCTCGTGGAGCCGCCCGACTACGGCAGCAAGCTTGCAGAGCTGGGCTT
>OMSY01000155.1 GCA_900313875.1 uncultured Actinomycetes bacterium | reverse complement strand
GATGGTACGGGGAATTCCATAGCGTCCGAGCTTCTCGAAGATGCTGTATGGCTTCTTGAGGCGGGATTCTATGTGATGAATGGGATTCCGGTTGTTCGCATCCTCGAAGGAGTCGTCGAGGATCTCGAAGCGCACACGCATCTCCTTCATGGCTGCACGATAGCGCTTGAGATATGGCTGCACCTGGTAGAGGAACTCCTCATACTGATCAGCAAGGTCCTCTTCAAGCGAGCCCTCGAAAGCAGTCGATGCGATACTGTTCTCATGCAAGTCGATCTTGACACGCTCGTCTTTGGTCATCGAACCTACCGTTTCATCTCGTTCCGTCCAAGGCCACCGGGTCTGCTCCCCTGTTCCAGCCCGTGTCACCCTCGACTTCACCGCGTCTCCCCCGACACCACATGTCACTATAGCACCATCACCGGTCGTTTCCCTACGCCATGGACCAACGGCCGCATGACTTCACCAAGCCCCCTCGTGACCATGGAAACGAAAAGCTGCTACAATGCCTCACGGAGTGGGCCATGCGGCTGCGGCATGCTCTGCATGCTGAGGAAAGTCCGGGCTCCATAGGGCAGGATGCCAGCTAACGGCTGGGCGGGGCGACCCGACGGAAAGTGCCACAGAAAGGAAAACTCCCCATGTCCCCAGTGGCCACGGGGAAAAGCTGAAACGGTGCGGTAAGAGCGCACCAGCGTCCCGGCAACGGGGCGGCTTGGTAAACCCCATCCGGAGCAAGGGCGAATAGGGATGCCATGCGTTGGCCCGACGCGCATCCGGGTTGCCTGCATGAGGACGACAGCGATGTCGTCTCGAGATAAATGGTCGCACACGACAGAACCCGGCTTATCGGCCCACTCCACCTCTTCCCATACATTCCCGAATCGACCGTCGTGCGCGAGCAGCACTCGCTGCCGAAACCTTTCCGGGTCAGCAAGGCCTTCACCTGCACTCACAGTGTCCGAAGCCATGCCTCGAACACTGACGGGTCGCAGTCCACTTCGAGCTGCTTGTGGCGCGAGGTCTCGCCACGGATGCACCGTACCTTGGACTTGGATATCCCTATCGATCTGGCGACCAGCTCGCAGACCGCCTTGGTTGCCTTTCCATCCTCCGGTGCCTGTGTCACCTTGCAGACGAGCTCGCGCTTGCCGGAAGCATCCTCACGGAACCCACCGAAACCCTTCCGAGCCGCCTTGGGAGTCACCACCACGCAAAGTTGCATCGTCCCTCCCCTCAACCGATCGTCTCAGAACACGGGACGACTGACATGGGTCGGAAAATCAGAGCGGTACAAGGGAGTGATTCCCGCACCATGGTCCCGCCACTCGGGTCCCAAAGCAGAGCAGGACCATCAATGGCCCTGCTCATGAGTCCTTGATATGGAATGCCCGACCCGCTAGTCGAGGTCATCGATGTTGAAATCATCCTCGGTGTCACCGTAGGAGGATACCGGAGCATCGTCGGTCAGGATATCATACCCACCGGAAGGCTCCACTGCAGCAAAGGAGTTGGTCTCGCTGCTATCCATCGCGGCGATGGCAGCCTCATCATCCGCAATGCTCTCCTCATATGCGGACATATCGATCTCGAAGATATCATCGGTATCGGTGAAGCGCAGCGTACCCTGTTCCTCGAACTTGTGGATGAGAGCGAAGAACTCGCTCTGCAGGCTGCTGCGGGTCTCCTTGAGATGCTCGACATCCTCGAGCGTCCTCTTCTTGCGGTCGAGTGCCTCTCGAATGACCTCACGGGCCTTGTTCTCCGCCTCGTTATAGATGCGCTTCGCATCATCACGGGCATCTTGCCTGATCTTGTCCGCGCTCTTCTGCGCCGCGATGATGGCGGAGCTGATGGCCTCGGCGTCGGCCGTACGCTCCGCGAGCTTCCCCTTGAGTTCCGAGATCTGGGACTGTGCCTCTGCAAGCTCGATGGAAAGCGAGGGACTGCTCTCGACCGGAGAAGCGACCCTCGTTGCCTCCTGAGCCTCAGCCAAGCTGACGCGCAGTTCGGCATTCTGACGATTGAGAGCATCTACCTCCTTGGCAACATGCTCCAGGAAATCATCGACTTCCTGCACATCGTATCCTTTGCGCGAGTGCTCGAACCCCTGTTCCTGGATCTCTTTCGCTGTGATGGCCATAAAAAGTCCTTCCCATCTCCTTGAAACTCAATCCCGCACCGTCAGGCTACCGTCGACCACGACCTGTCCTCATAACAGCAACCGTCCGATGACCTGAACGACCAACTGCAACACGATCACCGCTATGACCGG
>OMSY01000092.1 GCA_900313875.1 uncultured Actinomycetes bacterium | reverse complement strand
TCATCGACCTCGCACTCGACGACATCGCCTTCCTGCACGCGATGGTTCTTCGAGGCCGCCTGCTCGTTCAGGGTAGCGCGCCCTGTCTCGAGGAGCTTGGCGGCAGCGCTGCGAGAGGACACGAACGGAAGCCTCGAGAGCAGGACGTCGAGACGCAGCCCCTCCTCTTCCCCCTTGACGATATGCACATGCAGCTTGCCCATGTCCTCACCTCCTTGCCACGTACAGTGGTCCCTTGTCGAAAACCGACCTCAACTGTAACACTATAGAGAGACCGGTGGGTGGAGCGCAAGCGATGCGGAACCGACCAGGCCCCACTCCGGAGGCCATGCCGCAGATCTCGACATCTCCCTCTGAAACATCGAACATAGCCGCCGACTTGACACCGGTCGCCCTTAACCTCTCCGCAACGTTTGAAAAACGAATTGGCATCAGGCTATATATGATTCAATGTTTATCGATGAGGGGACGGGTGGGTGACCTCCGCCCCCTCATCACCCCAAAGGAGGAGGAGTATGGAATTCGTCGGAACGTTCTGGGCGCTCGTGCCACCTATCGTGGCCATCGTCCTAGCGCTCATAACCAAGGAGACATACAGCTCGCTGTTCATCGGTATCGTGGTTGGCGCGTTGCTGCTCGCGCAGTTCAACCCCATCAACACGCTCAACTACGTCGTCTGCGGAACGATCGGTGAAGGAGATGATGCGATGGGCCTGGGCTTCCTGAACGCCATCAGTGACCCATGGAATGCAGGCATCTTCGTGTTCCTTGTCATATTGGGCATCATGGTCGCCCTCGTCAATGCAGCTGGTGGCTCCGCCGCATTCGGGAAGTGGGCAGCAGCGCATATCAAGACACGTGTCGGAGCCCAGCTTGCCACGTTCCTGCTCGGCGTCCTGATCTTCATCGACGACTACTTCAACTGTCTGACCGTCGGTGCGGTCATGCGTCCCGTCTCGGATTCCCAGCATATCTCACGCGCGAAGCTATCCTACATCATCGATGCGACGGCCGCCCCCATCTGCATGATCGCCCCCATCTCGTCCTGGGCAGCCGCAGTGTCCGCCACGGCAGCGGACCTCGACACCGGGGTCACGGGAATCCAGCTCTTCGTGCAGGCGATTCCCTACAACTTCTACTCGCTTCTGACCATCGCCTTCGTGATAGGCCTCTGCATCCTGCAGTTCGACTATGGTCCGATGGCCAAGGCGGAGCTCGCCGCTTATCGCGATGGGAAGCTCGGCTCGCTCGGCGAAGAGGATGTCCTCGAATCGAACAAGGCCTCGCTGCTCGACATGCTGCTTCCCGTCATCGCGCTCATCGTCTTCTGCCTCATCGGCATGATGTATGTCGGTGGTTTCTGGGATGCCGATGCGGATGGGTTCCATAGCCTTGCAACCTCACTTGCCGACACCGATGCCTCCGTTGGCCTGCCATGGGGTTCGCTCGTCGCACTCATCCTCACGTTCATCTACCTGCTGTGCCGCAGGGTCATCAACTTCAAGGATGCAACCGATTGCATCGTGAACGGCTTCAAGGCCATGGTCCCTGCGATGCTCATCCTCACGTTCGCGCTTACGCTCAAACTGGCAACCACCGCTCTCGGTGCCGACGCCTACGTAGCAGGTCTGATGGAGAATGCAGCCGCCAGCTTGTACTCGATGCTGCCGGCCATCATCTTCCTCGTGGCCGTCGGGCTCGCATTCGCGACCGGCACGAGCTGGGGTACGTTCGGCATCCTCATCCCCATCGTTCTTCCCATCTTCACCAACGCTCCCGAACTGCTCACCGTCGGCATCTCCGCCTGCCTTGCAGGCGCTGTATGCGGTGACCATTGCTCGCCCATCTCGGACACGACGATCATGGCATCGGCAGGAGCGAACGTCAACCACATCGAGCATGTCTCGACCCAGCTCCCCTATGCTCTCACGGTCGCAGGCATCTCGTTCGTCTGCTTCGTCATCGCCGGCTTCGTGCGCAACTGGGTCATCAGTCTCGCCATCGGCATCGTACTCGTAGCCGTCACCTTGATCGTGCTCAAGAAGACCATCGGAAGCAAGGTCGCACGGGAATACCAGGAAGCCCCGGAGAACGCATAGACCCCCTGGACAACCAGCCCACCAGCGTCATAGCACCCGTCACGACAGCGGTTCGTGGCGGGTGCTTCCTCCTGATCGGAGCCTCGTCATGGAACAGGCTCGGGATGCGGGTCATGCCAGGAACAGACAGGCCTCCTGATGGTTGTCGACTCCATGAATGCACGCGAAAAGCTAACCCCCTGAATCAGATTCATGCGTACCGGCAGGTTGTCTCATGCTGATGAGGGCATGGACGACGAGCAGCGCACAACCGAGCGTGACGCAGATATCGGCGATGTTGAAGACGGGGAACTCGATGAAGGTCGCCTCGATGAAATCGGTCACCCCTGCGGGAATCAGGATCCGGTCGATGAGATTGCCCACGGCACCTGCACATATGAGCGAGATGGCCACGACATCAAGCCAACCGCCATGTTCACGGCGGGCAAGGTACACCAGCGCAACGAGGACGAAACATGCCGCTATCACGACGAATAGCCAGCGCGCCCCCTCGAGGAT
>OMSY01000154.1 GCA_900313875.1 uncultured Actinomycetes bacterium | reverse complement strand
GACGCGCCTCGATGGCGCGGCCGAGCGTGAGCTCATCGGCGAACTCGAGGTCGCTGCCCACCGGCAGGCCGCTTGCAAGGCGCGTGACCCTCACGCCGAGGGGCTTGATCAGCCGTGAGAGATAGGTGGCCGTCGCCTCCCCCTCCACGTTCGAGTTCGTCGCCACGAGTACCTCGGTGACCCTGCCATCCGCAAGACGTGCCATGAGTTCCTTGATATGCAGGTCATCAGGTCCCACCCCATCCATCGGGGAGAGCACACCGCCAAGCACATGGTAGGTCCCGCTGAACTGCCCGGTACGGTCGATGCTGCCGATATCGCGTGGCTCCTCGACCACGCAGATGAGGGAGGGGTCGCGGAGAGGGTCGGAACACACCTCGCAGAACTCGCCCTCTGCATAGTTGAAGCACCGAGGACAGAAATGGACCGTCTGCTTGACCTCGCGAATCGCGTCCGCAAGACGCAACGCCGTCTCATCATCGTGGTTGAGAAGCCAGAACACGATGCGTTGTGCGGATTTCGGGCCGATGCCCGGCAGACGCTCGAACTCCCCGAGCACCCTCTCTATGCTGGCCGAGTTGCGCATCACATGAGACCGGGGATGTTGAGACCACCGGTGGCAGCCGAGATCCTGGAATCCGCGAGCTCCTGTGCGGCACGCAGCCCTTCGTTGACCGCGGCGACGACCATATCCTGCAGCATCTCCACATCATCCGGATCGACAGCCTCGGGATCGATGACCAGCTCCTGGATCTCCAGGTCACCGCTCACCTTGACCTTGACCATGCCACCGCCGGCACTTCCCTCGACGACGACGTCGCCAAGGCCCTCTTGAGCTTCGGCAAGCTTCTGCTGCATCTTCTGGGCTTCCAGCATCATGCGCTGCATGTCCATGCCGCCGCCCATCGGCGGACGGCCGCTCGGACGACCACCCTTGCCTCTACTGCTCTTCTTCGACATGCTCCTCCTTCACCTCTGTCACCTGGATATCCATACCGAACCCAGCAGTCAGCAGCTTCGCAAGCTGCGCCTCGTCCATCCCCTGCTGTCCCGAACCCGATGCATCCTTGCCGCCTGCACCGGTCGTGGGCGCCTCGGGTCCCGAATCGCCCACAGGCTCCGACATCCTCGTCGACAGTCCCCGGTCATCTGCCTGTTCCGCGACAAGCGGGGGAGCAGATGGGGGAACGTTACCCGAGGTATCATACTCCCATGGGTCATCGCCTGCCGAATCCGTTTCCCGCATATCGCCGTTCACTCGGGAAGAGGCGGGTGCGAAGTCCTCATATGCGGAATCAGGGACAAGGTCATACCCTTCGTCCTCGACGGTCCGCGCACGGGGCATGCTTTCCGAGGCACGGGACGCCTCTTCCGAAGACGTCTCGACATCCGCAGCCGCCGGCACCTCGACCCGGGATGCCATCTTCCCCGATGTGGCAGCTGGAACAGAGGTGGTCGGCCCACGGAGACCCACCACAAGCCGGAAGGGCACAGGATGCCCAGCTGCCCGTTCGAGAGCGGTCTTCATGAACTCGAGGTTGCCATGTTCCTCGGCGATGCCCTTCGTGAAATCGCTGCCTGCAGCGAACTCGATGATGATTCCGCCGTTGTCGGCATCATGGCGCACGGTCGTGTTGCGATACGCGCCCATGAGCTGCGGACGATGGGCCTTGACCTCCTTGAACGCCGTCGCCCATACCCGCTGTGCGGCGGAGTCATCCGGTATGCCCACCTTGTCGGACCCGGCCACCCCGGAGCCTGCCACAGCCAGGTAATCCTCATCGGAATGAAGGGCAGAGCCGGTATCTGGGACAGGAGAACCGGTCCCCTGCTCCGTTCCTTGCTCCATCATCGCAGCCGAAGGATCGTCATCGGAACGGGAGACAGGACCGGCAACCGCCTCCGCGGAAGGCACCGGGAAGACCTGCCCCCGCGCGGGAACCGTCTGGACAGGCTCGGGCACCGTCGTCTCCTCGACGACAGAACGGTCAGGTTCCGATGCGCCTGCTTCCGAAGCGGTCCCGTCCGGCCCGGGAGCGGGCACCTCAGGCGCAGGAGGGGTCTCGGCTTCTGCAGCCACCTGCAACCGGGAGGGCGCGGCTGCAGCCGATGGCACGACAACTCCCCGGGACGCCTCGAGCGCCTCGATGCGCTCCGCGAGGGATTCGAGGGTGAGGTCGGCATCTGGACGCACCATGCGCGTGAGCGCGATCTCGACCAGGAGACGGGGGTTTTCAGCTTGCTTGAGACCGGGCAGCAGCTCCCCGAGAAGCGTCAGCAACCTGACAAGCCGGTCGGGCCCTCCGAAGGACCGCGCCTGCTCGAGATAACGCTCCTCCCCATCAGGCACCACGTCCGCAAAGAAGGGCCTGCCTTCGGTGATGAGAGCCACATACAGGTTGCGGACGTGCATCGTGAGGTCCTCGATGAGCTGCTGATAACCGGTGCCGGCCTGGGAGAACCGCTCGACCCAACCGAAGCAGCCAGCCACATCCCGATGGGCGATGAGACCCGCAAGCTCGAAGAGCTGGTCCGAGGCGACATCACCGAAAAGACCCTCGGCATCCGCATAGCTGATGGTCCCCTTGCTGAACACGGCCAGCTGCTCCAGCGAGGTGATGGCATCACGCATACCACCGGAAGCATGCCGCGCGATGAGCTCGAGCGCCGCATCCTCGTAGCCGAACCCCTCGCCCTCGCAGATACGCCGCAGGTTCTCCTTGATGTCGGAAACCGAGATGCACTTGAAGTCGAAACGCTGACAACGGGAAAGGATGGTGTCGGGCACCTTCTGCGGATCGGTCGTGCACAGGATGAACACGATATGGGACGGGGGTTCCTCGAGCGTCTTGAGCAGTGCGTTGAATGCGGCGACCGAGAGCATATGCACCTCGTCGATCACATATACCTTGTAGGCACCCCGGGAGGGGGCGAACGCCACACGGCTGATGATCTCCTCGCGAACGTTCTCGACACCCGTACGCGTGGCCGCATCAAGCTCATAGACATCGGGATGACGCCCCTCCGCAACCTGCCGACAGGACTCACATGTCCCGCACGGGTCGGCCGAGACGCCATGGTCGCATAGCAGCGCCTTGGCCACGAGACGGGCCGTCGTCGTCTTGCCGGTGCCACGGGGACCGCAGAACAGGTAAGCATGTGCAACGGTGCCCCTGTCGATCGCGTTGCGAAGGGTTGCCTCGATGGATCCCTGACCCACGACGTCTTGGAAACGTTGCGGACGGTACTTGCGGTAAAGCGAGACCGACATGACCTCTCCCTCTCCTACATGCAGGAGGAAACGAAACGGTAGGCTGCAGTATATCCCAGCATCGCCCTACCTGTCAGCGTCCTGTCCAGCTTCGCAAGCACCCTTGCCCCTGTTGCCCGACGCCTTCGCCTTGATGGCACCGGTCACCGCGGGGATGAGCGAGATGGCCACGATACCGACGATGACGAGCTCGAAATGCTTCTGGACGAAGGGAATGCCCCCGAAGAAATAACCGAGCAGCGTGAACAGCGTCACCCACGAGACCCCGCCGACGATGTTGAAGACGGTGAACCGGGGGAAGCTCATCTTGGCTGTACCCGCCACGAAGGGTGCGATCGTGCGGATGATGGGGAAGAACCGCGTGAGGATGATGGCAAGGGCCCCCCATTTGTCGAAGAAACCCTGCGTGCGCTCGAGGCGCTCGGGGGTGAGCGCGCTCACCTTGCCGGAATCGATGATCGCATGGCCGAACCCCCTGCCGATCCAGTAGTTGGAGGTGTTCCCCAAGATGGCCGCCAACCACATCAGGACAAGCAACGCCCAAATGTTCAGCCCGCCGCCGTCCGCTGCGAAGATGCCTGCCGTGAAAAGCAGGGAGTCACCTGGCAGGAAGGGGGTCACCACAAGACCGGTCTCCAGGAAGATGATGAGGAACAACGGGCAGTAGACCCAGACGGGGCCGAGGGTGATGATCCAGTTGGCGATGAAGGAACGCGGATCCTTGAGCAGATCCAGGATGTATTGCACGAATTGCACGGATTCCTGCTCCACTTCAGGATATCGGGAGACGCCTGCAAACGGCTGGAGGGGCAGTGCGCTGGGTGGACCCGGACGCTCAACAGGGACCCCTTATGGCTGCTTCCTCCCGGACCTGACCAGGTTCGGGGTGTGCTGCCGCCCGAGCCCACCCAGCGCACTGGGAAAGAAGTATATCCTCCTTTCCCCATATGGGCGCATTGCGTCACCTTTTCAACACAATCGACTCTGTGAAGGGCGCTTGGGAATGGCACAGGGGGGATGGAACCGCCCCCGTCCCGGCCTCCAAGGGCATTCCAGCGGCACCGCCTCGACAGCCTTTCCTCATTCATGCATACTTGACCCTATGGACAAGACTTTCGAAGAACTCGGCCTCTCGAGCAACGTGCTCGAAGCCGTACAGGACCTCGGCTACACCGAACCCACCCCCGTTCAGGAGCAGACCATACCCCTCGTCCTCGAGGGTAGGGATGTCATCGCCGCAGCCCAGACCGGCACGGGCAAGACCGCCGCGTTCCTGCTCCCCATCATGAGCAACCTTGGGCACATCAAGAAGGGACAGAATCCCATCTGCCTCGTCATCACCCCTACCAGGGAGCTTGCCCAGCAGATCGACGAGACCGCCCACGCCATCGGCACGTACACGGGACATCGCACCTTCACCGTGATGGGGGGCACGAAATACGAACCCCAGGTCAAGGCGATCCGCAACGGGGTGGAGATCCTCGTCGCAACCCCAGGGCGACTCATAGACCTGCTGCAGCAGAAAGCGGTGAACCTCAAGCATGTCAGGACGCTCGTCATCGATGAGGCGGACCGCATGCTCGACATGGGTTTCTGGCCTTCGGTACGCAAGATCGTCGCGCAGGTCCCCCCGACACGGCAGACGCTCATGTTCTCCGCAACGATATCGAGAGACGTCACGATGAGCGTCGGGTCCCTGCTTCACGATCCCGCCTATGTCGAGATAGCCCCCAAAGGGACCGCGGCGGAAACCATCACCCAGTATCTCATGCCCGTCGAACGCTCGCAGAAGACCTCGCTCCTCATCGCCATGCTCGAGAAGAAGGGTGCCGAGCGTGTGCTCGTCTTCACCGGCACCAAACAAGGGGCGGACACCTGTGCGCGGCAGCTCGAGAAAGCCGGCTTCAGGGTCAGGGCCATCCACTCCGACCGTTCGCAGGCACAGCGGGAACGGGCACTCGAACAGTTCAAGAAGGGCAAGATCGACATACTCGTCGCAACCGACGTCATCGCCCGCGGCATCGACATCAGCGATGTCTCCTATGTCTACAACTATGACGTACCGACCAACCCCGAGGATTACGTGCACCGGATCGGACGCACGGGTCGTGCCGGCGAGACCGGCCTTGCCGTCACCCTCATGGGGCCGGACGAGATCAGCGCCCTGCGCGAGATCGAGTACCTCATGGGAGAGCTCGTCCCCCTCTACGACCTGGAGGGATTCCCCTATCGGGATGGACGGATCGTCCCGAACGCGAAACGCAGCACCAAGCGCACCCGTCACAACGTGTTCAGCGGCAGCAAGATGCGCTCGCAGAGTCGCCGGGGCTATCGACGCTGACAGTCCGTACCGCAATCAGCGGCCAGGCTTGAACGGCGATACGGCAGCCGGTGATGCAGCGGCCGGTTGACACGGGAGTCGGGCTCCCGTTCCATTGAAGCGGACCGCGCCGACAATCAGCGTTGCGACCCCCTACGTCCCTTGTTGCGACTGCGAAGCGCTGCAAAGAAATCACGGAGCAGCGTGGCGCACTCCTGCTCGCAGACGCTGGACGTCACCTCGAACGTGTGGTTGAGCCGCGAGTCCTCGGCGACGTTGTACAACGACCCAAGCGCCCCGCCCTTGGGGTCATGGGCGCCGTAGACGCACCGGTCGACACGGGACTGCTGCATGAGCCCCGCACACATGAGACAGGGCTCGAGCGTCACATAGACCGTACAGCCCGTCAGACGCCACCGCCCGAGGTTGCGGGATGCCTCCTGCATGGCCATGGCCTCCGCATGGGCGGATGGGTCATGATCGGTCTCCCGACGGTTGAAGCCCCTTGCCACGACCTGACCGTCACAGACGACGACCGCCCCGATGGGGACCTCGCCGACGTCCCTGGCGCGGCATGCCTGCTCGATGGCAAGCTGCATGAAGTGCTCGTCTTCGCGTATCTGTTCCGCAGTGCGCGTGTCCTCGTATGCCGCTTGCCTCCCCGCATCATGCGGCATCGACACCGCCGGCATGACCATCGTGGACTCCGGGTCCTTCCCGAGGTCCTGGTCGGACGCGACCGAGACATGCTCCTTGGCCGGCACACCCGTCGGTCCCGCCTCGTCACGTCCGGACCGCGCGCCCGAGGGGCGGGTGGGTCTCACGGGAGCCATGCGGATGGTCGCACCCGCATCATGGACATCATCCTGCGAATCCCCCTGCGTCGAGCCCTCCACGACCTTCTCCTGTGCAGGGGCCGCATCGGCAGTCCCCTCCACTTCGACCGGAGTCATCCTGACCGTCGCAGAGGGATCATCCCGCGTCTCGCCCCTCGTCTCGGGAACAGCGCCCATGTCGACCACCGGCATCTCGGTGGTCTCATCTCCCACGGGAGAGAACGCTTCATCGAGCTGGTTCCATGAACCGGATCCGTCTTCCCTGTGCCGCCCGAAGCGCGGAAGCGACATCCCGAAGGGCATCATCTTGCGCTGAGACGCCTGATGACGCGCAGTCGAGCTCCGTGCATCGACACGCTTCCCGGTGTCCTTGTCCTTCGCACCTTCCTTGGCCTTCGAGTTCGTGTAGCGACGCATGAACGCGCTCACGTTCGTGCGAATCGTGGAAACGGTCGGTGCATGACCGGCCTGCCCCTGCGGGGTCTTCCGACGCTGGGGTCTCCGGGGCGGGGCCTGCTGGTCATCGGCAGCGTCATCGGCCACCTTGGCAGCCACCACACCGGTCTCGGCAGCCTTGGATGCCTCTGCATGGCTCGCGTTGCGCAGGCGCTCGACCTCGAGCACCTCCTCGATGCCGAT
>OMSY01000151.1 GCA_900313875.1 uncultured Actinomycetes bacterium | reverse complement strand
GGTCCTCTACGGGATGCTCGATGGGGATTTCGACATCCTCGCCACCATCGGTGCAGGTATGACCGCAGCACTTGACCAGGATATCTGCTCCGACCGCTTCGTGGATGAACCATCCCCCCGTTTGCTCGTCCTGCGTACCGGGGAGCATGAGTTCATGATGCTCACCCGCTATGATCAGACATCCCGCTTGCATGACCTGCTCCGTGACTACGTCGAATGTGGTGAGAACGAGGACGAGCTCGAGGAGGGGGAGATCTTCCTGTCCGATGAGACCGACCATCTTGCCATGCTCTGTCTCTCAGGCAAGGATGCGGTGCCGGTCCTTGCGGAGATGGGCCAAGGTGCAGATGATGAGGCCCGTGCGGAGATAGCGGGGATGGGGGAGTATACCTTGGGGATGTCGCGTCTGGACACCGCACCGGTCCTCCTGCTCCATGGCACTGCCATGAGCTACTATCTGCTCACCCCGCCCGCTCATGCCCGTGGCCTGTGGCGTGGGCTGTTGAGCTTCGAGCAGATATCCCCGGTAGGCTATGACGTCTTCGAGCTCCTCGACCTCCTGAACTGACGACCGCCCTGACCGCGATATCGTCGAGGCGCGGTCAGGGCGGTGGAGGTAGCTTTACGGTCAGTCTGAAGGCGGGACGGTCATGGCACCTGCCGAATGGGCTCCCGGTCCTGACTTGATTCGGATACCTTCCGTGGCCTTCACCTTCTTCCCACCTCTCCAATCGCGGTATGCAACGAAAAGCGCCCCGAAGGTGAATAGCATGCTGAACAGTCCCACGATGAGCCCCAGGTAAGGCACCTTGAGAGCGATGGCGAACACAGGGATCATGATGAGTGTAGAGAGCCAGGGGTTCATCTTCCCGAAAGCGAGCCGTCCCATGGAGATCGCACAGAACACGGTTGCGATGATTGCTATGAACAGGTACAGACAAAGGGCCACCAGCGCAGCACGAATGCCGACGACGGTGATCAGAAGGATCAGGATGGCAAGGGGTACCACACAGAGGAACAGGAGTCCGAACAGGAGCAAGGTCGGCTTGGCCGTGAACCTCTTGGCTGCCGCTGCGAAGGGGCGTTCCGTGCCGAGGGACAGCATGAGGAAGCCTAGGACGAGCATCCCTGCAAGGGAGATGAGGAACGCGTAGGCCAAGTCTTCACGGTCGGTACCCGTGGCTCCAGAAGCACCTTGGTCTGCCGTCTCATATATATAGTTGCCGATGGTCGCATCAGACGGGATAGCCGGTTCCTCTGAAGCAGTGACCGTGAGGGTGCCGTTGACCGCAGTGCCCGGCTGGATGGTGACATGTTCGGCGGCGATGGAGATATCACCCTCGACCGTACCGCCAAGGGTCACCGAGTTGCCCGAGAGATACGCTGCCCGCGCCGTTCCCGTCAGGCTGACCTGCTGTCCCGTCGCGAAGACCTCGGGCGACCCTGCAGTCGTGAGGTTCACGGTCGAACCCGCCGCGAACACCGCACTCGATATCTCCGTACCTGCGACGTGTACCCCTTGTCCTGCGACGAAGAGGTCGGTACCGACCCTGCCGCCGGAAAGCTCGACATCCTGTCCGGCAACGAAGAGATTGCCAACAACCTCCTCGTCGGTCATCTTGACACTCTGCGCCGCGGTTGCGACATCGTTTCCAAAGCCGATACGTGTCATTTGGGATGTGGGATCTGCATCCGTGGCACATGCCAGGTCAGGTAAGGCCCAGACGAAAGCGCCCAGGCAAAGGGTGAGGACAAGACATATGCGCAGGGGCAATCGCGGACGGGTTGCGTTTCTGCGCGAACGGTTGTCCAGATACGGTTTGGAAGACGACTTCAGTTTCATGAGTGTGCCTTTCGTGTTCGTTCCCGGCGGCGGGATGAGAACCAGCAAACAACAGATCCTTGGGTTCCAATGTAACATATGAAGGCTCTCTGAAAGCGAACTCGCGAAGCACATCATCCTTCATCCTGCATGGTCCGCATGAGCCACTGCGTGGGACCGGACATCGTCTCGCTCCTCATTTGACACCGAGATGCAACAAAGGTGGCGAGGCGGTGCGATATACTGTGCTGCATGGTTGCGATGCCATGTTATCTGTAAGCACTGCGACAGCCAGTTGATTGGAGTGGCAATGAACTCGAATCAGATCTGCCCGGTTTGCAACGGGCCCATCAATCCTGGTGACCATGAATGCAGGCGGTGCGGGTTCAGGTTGGCTGGTTCCACCGAGATCCTGACGCCGGTCGCTAACGATTCGGGCGCCTTTGCACCAGCACCCGGAAAGGCCAGCGTGCGCTACTCGTTGTATGTGAGCAAGGGTCCCCAGGTCAACGAGGCCTTCTTCCTCGAGTCCCCGCAGACCGTGCTCGGGCGCGACCCGAAATGCGACATCTTCCTCAACGACATGACGGTCTCACGCGAACATGCCATCATCTCGGTTGCGGGGGACAAGGCGGCCATCCATGACAATGGATCGCTCAACGGCACCTGGGTGGATGGTGCGGTCGTCGATGATGCGTTGCTGCATGACGGAAGCGTCATCCAGATCGGAACGTTCAAGATGGTTTTCCAAGAGCACGAGGAGTGAGATGTCCTGCGGGTCCTGCAGCCGCATGACCCGCAGACCGGTTTCCCGTATGGGACTTCGACGGCAGGGCCGGGGACAGGTGTCCCCGGCCCTGTTCGTATCCGGCTGGATTGGAAAGGGCCGGGCCATCCGCATGCGTCATCCGCTCCCCGACACATATCCGGTGACATCTGCGTTTGCCGTGCCAGGGAGGCACCCCGACACCGGTGTCGGGGTGTTCTGGTCAGGTGGAAGCCGGTTACCTGGTCTGAGGCGCCCTATTCCCCGGCAAGTGGCGAAGGGGTGGTGTAGACACGCGCGGCGCACTCGTTGTCCAGGTCGTACAGCGCCTTCGCATCGCTGCCGAACAGCTTCATGCGCGTCACCATGGTGTCGGCATTGTCCTCCTCCTCAAGCTGCTCGTCGACGAACCAGTTGAGGAAGTTCATTGTGCGGTAGTCGCGCGCCTCGTTCGCGGCGTCGTAGATCCCGTTGATGAGGGAGGTCACGTACCTCTCATGCTCGAGCGCTTTCTCGAGAGGCTCGAGGAAGGAACTGAACGAGACATCGGGCTGGGCGATGGAGGCCAGATGGACCCTCTCGCCGTTCTCATGGAGGTAGTTCCTGAAGATGAGTGCATGGTCGCGTTCCTCCGCCGCCTGGATCTCGAAGTAGTTCGCATAGCCGGACAGGCCTTCCTCCTCGTAATAGTCGGCAAATGCGAGATACAGGTAGGCGCTGTACAGCTCGGCGTTGATCTGTTCGTTGATGAGCTTGGTGATGGTATCGTTCATGGGGTTCCTCTCATATGCTGGTTACGGTATACCCAGTATACCGCGTCGTCTTGTCGCCCCC
>OMSY01000149.1 GCA_900313875.1 uncultured Actinomycetes bacterium | reverse complement strand
GTGTCGAAGGAGGAGAAGGCCTGGGCGCCGGCCCACTCGTTCTGCATGATGCCGAGGAAGTTGACCATCTGGTTGCACAGGCTGGACAGGTGGCTCGCCGGCTTGCTGGTGATCTTGCCGGGGACGCCGCCGAGACCCTCCTGGATGAGCTGCTTGAGCGACCAGCCAGCGCAGTAGCCGGTGAGCATCGAGAGGTCATGCAGGTGCAGGTCGGCGTTGCGGTGCGCCTCCGCGATCTCGCTGTCGTAGATCTCGGAGAGCCAGTAGTTGGCGGTGATGGCGCCGGAGTTGGAGAGGATGAGGCCACCGACCGAATAGGTGACGGTGGAGTTCTCCTTGACGCGCCAATCCTCGACCTTGACGTACGTGTCGACGAGGGCCTTGTAATCGAGCAGGGTGGCCTTCGCGTTGCGTACCTTCTCGCGCTGCTTGCGGTACAGGATGTAGGCTTTCGCGACGTCCGCGTAGCCGGCTCCGGAGAGGACCTCCTCGACGCTGTCCTGGATGGACTCGACGTCGATCAGGTCGTCGGCGATCTTGGGCTCGAAATGGGCGGTGACGTTGAGGGCCAGAAGGTCGATGGTGGTGGGATGATACTGCTTCTTGCAGGCATCGAATGCGCTGCTGATGGCTGCGGTGATCTTCGAGATGTCGAATTCCGCGATCTTGCCGTCGCGTTTCCTGACCTGGTACATGTGTCCCCCTCCGCTGGTTCGTTGTCCCGGGCGTGCGCCCGTCTGTGGCATACGTGTTCCGATTCCACTCCCCATGTCCTCCGGTCCCGCATGACGGCCCGGAGGACATGGGGAGTGGAATGAAGATTACCAGTGTCGTCTCCGTGCGTCAATGAAGGGGACACAACATCTTGTCATCAACCCGTGAGTGACGACAAGATATGGTGTTTCCTGTGGATTGCCAGTGCATAAGCTCCTAGGACATGTGGAGGGGCTGTGGACTCCTTGGGCACCGTTTGCCGCCCCTCGGAACGGATATCATGTCCGCCTGCATCGACCGGGCCGCGAGCGATGGGACCGTCTGCGCCTGCTGCTCGCGGTCAAGGGTGCCGGCTGTGGCATCTGGGCCATAATCAGGCCATGCAGATCGCTGGTTTCCAGAAGCTCACGCTCCTCGATTACCCCGGCCGCACCGCTGCGACGGTGTTCACCCCGGGGTGCGATTTCCGCTGCCCGTTCTGCCAGAACCGTGACCTCGTGATACCTGGTCGCGATGGCTTCCCATCGGTCCCGATGGAGGACCTGCTCTCGTTCCTCGGGAAGCGGCGGGGACTGCTCGACGGCATCTGCATCACCGGTGGCGAACCGCTCATGCAGCCCGGGATCGAGGCGTTCTGCGCCCAGATGAAGGAGATGGGCTTCCTCGTGAAGCTCGACACCAACGGCAGCTTCCATGACCGCCTACGGTGCTTGGTCGACCAGGGACTTGTCGATTACGTCGCCGTCGACGTGAAGAACCGTCCCGAGCGCTATGCCGAGACCGTCGGCATCGAGGACCTCGACCTCTCGCCGGTATGCGAGACGGTCGCCTATCTGCTCGAAGGTGCAGTGGATTACGAGTTCCGCACCACGGTCGTGGACGGGCTGCACGAGGAGGCGGACCTCATCGGGCTTGCACGTTGGGTCGAGGGTGCGACAGCGTGGTACCTTCAGCAATTCGTCGATTCCGAGAGCGTCCTCGCAGGTGAGGGTACCTTCAGGGCATGGGAGCCCGAGAGACTGCGGGCGGTTCTCCCCAAGCTGCGGGAGATCGTCCCCACGGTGGGGTTGAGGGGGCTCTGAGCCGAGGTGGGGTGCGCGTCTGGTCGCCGGATGTACTTCCCGGGAAACGGCTATGTCCCGGGAAACGGCTATGGTGCCATCCCGCGACCTGTTAGAATGGATGACGTTCAGGCATCCGGCTTGCATAGGAGGAGATACACGTGTCAAGGGTCTACAACTTTTCCGCCGGTCCGGCCATCCTTCCCGAGGAGGTTCTCAAGGAGGCCGCTGACGAGATGCTCGACTACAAGGGCAGTGGCATGTCCGTCATGGAGATGAGCCACCGTTCCAAGTGGTTCCAGGGCATCATCGATGATGCAGAGGCCGACCTGCGCGAGCTCATCGGCATTCCCGATGACTACGTGGTGCTCTTCCTGCAGGGTGGGGCCTCCATGCAGTTCGCCAACATCCCGCTGAACTTCGCGCTTCCCGGCAGCGGTGTCGCGGACTATCTCGTCACCGGTCAGTGGTCCAAGAAGGCCTTCCAGGAGGCGGGACGTCTCATCACCGCCAACAAGGTCGCATCGGGCGAGGACGACAACTTCACGCACCTGCCCGATTGCTCCGACCTTGCGCTGACCCCCGACGCCGAGTACGTGTACATCTGCGAGAACGAGACCGTCCATGGCCTCAAGTTCCACACCCTTCCCGATGTGGGCGACAGGACGCTGATCTCCGACATGTCCTCGTGCTTCCTGTCCGAGCCCATCGATGCCGGCAAGTACGGTATGTTCTATGCCGGTGCCCAGAAGAACGTCGGACCCGCCGGTGTCGTCATCGCCGTCATCGCCAAGGACCTCCTTCCGGAAGGGGATATCGCTGGCGTACCCGTCATGTGCCAGTACAAGACACAGGCGGACAAGGGCTCCCTCTACAACACCCCGCCGTGCTATGGCATCTACATCTGCGGCAAGGTCTTCAAGTGGCTCAAGGCACAGGGCGGCCTCGGGGCGATGAAGGAGCGCAACGAGGAGAAGGCCGCGCTGCTCTATGATGCCATCGACCGCAGCGACCTGTTCAAGGGCACCGTCGTCAAGGAGGACCGTTCCCTCATGAACGTCCCGTTCGTGACGGGCGACCCCGACCTCGATGCCAAGTTCGTCAAGGAGTCGGCGGCGGCAGGTCTCACGAACCTCAAGGGCCATCGTTCGGTGGGCGGCTTGCGCGCATCCATCTACAACGCGATGCCCAAGGAGGGTGTCGAGGCGCTCGTCGATTTCATGGAGCGGTTCGAGCTCGCGAACAAGTAGCTGCTTTCGGACATGACAGCAGGCCGTCGGACTTTCCGGGTCCGGCGGCCTGCTTGCCACCGGGACATCCCCGGTGGGGATTGCATCACAGGGGGTATCATCAGTGCTCATCGAGCTGCTCAAAGCGTTTCTGATCGGATTGGTGGAGGGCATCACCGAATGGCTGCCCATCTCATCCACCGGCCATATGATCCTCGTCGACGAGTTCGTCAAGCTCGATGTCTCGGCTGATTTCCTCAAGGTGTTCCTGGTCGTCATCCAGCTCGGTGCCATCCTCGCGGTCATCCTGCTCTATTTCCGCAAGCTGAATCCCTTCGCCCTCTCCAAGACCCGTGCGCAGAAGCGCAGGACCTGGTCGATCTGGCTCCGTGTCATCATCGCGACCATTCCAGCTGGGGCGCTTGGGTTCCTCTTCGACGACTGGGTCCAGGACCACCTCTACACCCCGGTCGTGGTCTCGGCGATGCTCGTCGTCTACGGTATCGCTTTCGTGCTCATGGAGCGCCGCAACCGGCGTCTCATCAAGGCGGGGGCGGAGCCGCTGGGGAGGCATTCCAGGGACTATCTTGCGACGCATCGGGAGACTGGGGAAGATGTCGTGTCGCAGCCCTCCGAGAACATCTCCCGTCTGAGCAGTCCTGTGGCTGCGGTTGCCGAGGAGATGGGGCTTTCGGATGAGGAGACGCTTGCGGAGATCGCCTCGATCGTCTCCACGGGGACCGTGGAGTTCACGCCGGTGATCGATGGTGGCTCGAAGATGCGCGGTGCCCCCTCGCAGGAGCCTGCGGTGATGCGGTCCGCATTGGAGGCCGCCCTCGAGTCGGCATCCGATGGGCAGGTCGTTGTCGGGCCGGATGGGAGGAAACACTACGTCGACAAGCCCGGCGAGGACGCCTCGAGCGTCATCTCCAAGGTCAACGCGTTCTCCGAGATGGGGCTCGGCAGGGCGTTCGTCGTCGGTCTGTTCCAGTGCCTCGCCATGATTCCGGGTACCTCGCGCAGCGGTGCCACGATCATCGGCGCGATGCTCCTCGGCATCTCCCGCACCATCGCGACCGAGTTCTCGTTCTTCCTCGCGATACCCATCATGTTCGGCTGGAGTCTCGTGAAGCTCGTGAAGCACGGCCTTGCCTTCACGTCCACCGAGCTCGCCATCCTCGGCGTGGGATGCCTTACCGCCTTCCTCGTCTCCATCGTCGCGATCAGGTTCCTGATGGGATACATCAAGCGCAACGACTTCACCGCGTTCGGTTGGTACCGGATCGTGCTCGGTATCGTCGTGGTCTGCGCGACCATGTTCCTGTAGCTTCCGGCCCCCCGACCTGCAGGGTCGACCGCATCCGTCCCTCCCATACCACGAAAGGGGATGTTCCATGGGCATTTCCCTCGACAGCCTCAATCCCGAGCAGCGTGAGGCGGTGCTCGATACCGAAGGGCCCCTGCTCGTGCTCGCCGGTGCGGGCAGCGGCAAGACCCGGGTTCTCACCTACCGTATCGCGCATATCGTCGAGGATCTCGGGGTCTCGCCCTACGAGGTCCTCGCCATCACCTTCACCAACAAGGCGGCGGGGGAGATGCGGAGCCGTCTTGCCGAGCTGCTCCCGTCGACCCGCGGCATGTGGATATCCACGTTCCATGCAATGGGCGTGCGCATGCTCAGGCGCGATGCCGACCTGCTCGGCTACACGAGGGACTTCGTCATCTACGATGAGAGCGACGTCAAGCGTCTGCTCAAGGCCATCTACCAGGAGCTCGACATCGACCCGCGTACGTTCCCGCCGGGGGAGGTGCGTTCCCGCATATCGACGGCCAAGAACGCCCTGCAGTCACCGGACGACCATGAGGAGGCCGCCATGTTCGCAGGGCCGCGGCAGCGCGTCGCGGCACAGGTCCATCGCGAGTACGCCCGACGTCTCAAGGCGGCCAACGCGATGGACTTCGATGACCTGCTCGTCTGCACCTATCGGCTCCTGAAGGAGTTCCCGGAGGTCCGTCAGGCATATCAGGAGCGGTTCCGCTACATCCTCATCGACGAGTACCAGGACACCAACCATGTGCAGTACCTCATCGTCCATCTGCTTGCCGAACGGCACCGCAACATCATGGTCGTCGGTGATGATGACCAGTCCATCTACTCATGGCGCGGGGCGGACGTGCGCAACATCCTCGAGTTCGAGCGGGATTACGAGGATGCTCATGTCATCAAGCTCGAGCGCAACTACCGCTCCACGGGCAACATCCTGCGGGTGGCGAACACCCTGGTCGCGCATAACGAGCACCGCAAACCCAAGGCGCTCTTCACCGAGGAGTCGGACGGCGACGAGGTCGAGGTCTACCTTGCCGCCGACGAACGCGAGGAGGGGCGCTGGATTGCGAGTGAGATCGAGCAGCTCAAGCGGCAGCGCGGGGGCGGCTACGATGACTTCGCGGTGCTGTACCGCACGAACGCGCAGTCCCGTATCATCGAGGACATGTTCCTCCGTGCGGGCGTGCCCTATCGCATCGTCGCGGGTACCCGCTTCTTCGACCGCGCCGAGATCCGGGATGTCATGGCCTATCTCAAGGTGGTCACCAATCCTGCCGACGAGGTGAGCGCCAAGCGCATCATCAACACGCCGCGCAGGGGCATCGGTGACAAGACGGTCGCACGTATCGACAGCATCTCCCGTCAGGAGGGGTGCAGCTTCATGGAAGCGGTCGACAAGGCGTG
>OMSY01000021.1 GCA_900313875.1 uncultured Actinomycetes bacterium | reverse complement strand
TGTGCTCCGGTTCCAAATTGCGGGGAGGTTACTTGCGGATCTTGATGTCCTGGATGTGGACCTCGACGGAGTCGATGGGCGCCTGGGCGAACTCGGTGAGAACGAACGTCACCTGGTCCACGAGGTTCTGCGAGACGGTGGCGAGGTTGGTGCCATGCTCGATGACCACGTAAAGGTCGACACGCACGCCCTTGTCGGTGGTCTCCACCTGGATGCCCCGGCGCAGCTTCTGGCGCGGGAGGATCTTCGCGATGCCATCAGCCATGGTGGGGGCGGTCATGCCCACGACACCATAGCTCTCGAGAGCCGCATAACCAGCAAGGTCGGCGATCACACCGTTGTCGATGACCAGACCGCCGGGAACAGAATTCGCCATTTCGCGTCCTTCCACTGAAGACCGGGAACCTCTGATGGAGGCTCCATTATAGAACAAGACGGCATCGCACACGTCGATGAACGGGAGATGCAGGGCAACCGGGATGTCAGGTGGCCGGGCAGGGGGCCAGCGTGCCACCACCGGGCCTCGCCGCCTGCGGCAGCCGACACCGCATCCACCGACAAAGGAAGACGGGAGCCACGAGGACTCCCGTCGCACATACCCGATGTGGGAAACAGGCTAGGCGCGCTCGACCTTGCCAGCCTTGAGGCACTTGGTGCAGATGTTGGCCTTGCGTACATGACCGTCGATCTTGACCGTCACCTTCTGGATGTTGGGGCTGAACGTACGGTTGGTAACGCGATGCGAATGGCTCACGTTGTGACCGGTGCTGGGCTTCTTGCCGCAAATCTCACATACCTTGGACATCTCTGCACTCCCTTGCATACGGGACCTCTGGGCCCGTGAAACGACTGTGATGAAAACAGACAGCCCGAGAACTATACCACGCCGCGAACGGATGTTTCAAATGTTCCGCAGCCGGTATCCGCCGTACGGCCCATTGCATCTGCAGCGGCGGGTGAACGACGGTGAAAGGCAACACGATACCCGTCCGGTCCTCTGGAAACCCCTGGACGGGTGCTCCGACAGGAAGGGATGCCTCCCCGGACGGCGCGGATGGGCAGCACCCGGAACCGGGAAGGCACCCCTTCGGGAAACGTCTGTCAGACGGTTCGAGCCTCTAGAAACGGATCGTTCCACTCGCGCCGCGACGGATGGTCCTCACGAAACGGACCGTGCGGTCCGCAGCGTTCATGACGACGGACTCGGTCGAGATGGACCCACCCTCATGCGAGACACCGCGTACCATCTCGCCATCGGTGACGCCACAGGCGATGAAGGCGGCATCATCGGAACGGACGAGCATGTCCATGGTGAGGGGTGCATCGAGGTCGACCTCGGCGGTCTTCTCCGCACGCTCGCGCTTCTCGGCGCCATGCTTGTCGAGCTCGAACGCGAGCTTGCCCTCGAAGAACCCACCGATGGCCTTGAGGCCGGTGCAGGCGAGAACGCCCTCGGGTGAACCACCGGAGCCGAGGTACAGGTCGATGCCGGTGCCGGGAACGGCCGTGGCGATGCAGCCATGCACGTCACCGTCATCGATGGTGCGGATGCGGGCACCGGTCTCACGGACCTGCTTGATCAGGTCAGCATGACGGTCGCGCGTGAGGATGCATACGTTGATCTCGGAGACGGGCTTGCCCAGGGCCTCCGCGAGGGCATTGATGTTCTGGGCAGGGGTGTTCGCGATGCTGAGCCCACCGTTGCAGTCGGTGGCTGCGGCAATCTTCCACATGTAGGTGTCAGGAGCGAAGAGCAGCGCACCACGGGGAGCGATCGCGATCGTCGCGATGGAGTTGGCACGGTTGTATGCGCAGAGGTTGGTGCCCTCCAGGGGGTCGACGGCGATATCGATCTCCTCGCCACCACGTCCGACCTCCTCGCCGATGTAGAGCATGGGAGCTTCGTCGCGCTCGCCCTCGCCGATGACGATACGGCCCGAGAAGTCGATCTCGTTGAAAGCCTCGCGCATGGCGGTGGTGGCAGCCTGGTCAGCGGCGACCTTGTCACCCCTGCCGTTCCACTCGGCAGCGGCGATGGCTGCGAGCTCAGCGACTCCGAGGACTTCCATGATCCTGTTTGCTTGCATCTTGCCTCCTAGAAGCGGGGTTTCCATTGCTTGACAGCTCCCATCAGTATAGCCCGTATGGACGTCGCTGATAAGGAGCACACGGACGAGGACCGCATGCGGGACGGGAGGGCGAGCGATGCGGGTCATGGCCGGCTGCCCGACCCCAGGAAAACGCGGCCAGCGGAAACGGTTCAGCGGTCTCCGGGCACCCCGCCACCGTCCGTCCCGGAAACCTCCATCGCGCCAGACGCCTCCACGACAGCCTGTTCACGCCTGCGCAGACGCAGGAAGCCCGGGTTCGTCTCACTCACGATGACGGCCACGAAGATGAGCGTGAAGCCGATGACGAGCTTGAGCGTGAGCTGCTCGCCGGCGAACAGCACGCTGAACAGCACACCGAAGACGCTCTCGAGCGAGAGCAGGATGGAGGCGACCGCGGGATGCGTGTGCTTGACACCGATGTTCTGGAAGAGCAGGGCGAGCGTCGTCGCGCAGACCGCCAGATACAGCATCGCACGGATGAGCTCACCGCTCCACACGCTTGCAGGAGGAGGCGTCTCGGTGAACAGCGAGATCG
>OMSY01000148.1 GCA_900313875.1 uncultured Actinomycetes bacterium | reverse complement strand
TTTCCTGTCCATGCCGACCGCTACAGTTGCATCAGGTCAAGATAGGGAGGAAGGACATACCCATGGCAGTCATCTACGATTTCGCTTGCGCATCTGCACTGAAGGCCGCTGACGAGGAGCATCCCGCACCCGTCATCTGCGTGATGGCGGACGAAAGGGTATGTCCCATGCCCGGCGAGCTCCTCCGCTCCTTCAGGGACAGGCTTGCGACGGGATCGGTCAGGGGTATCGAGATCTCGACCCTGGATATCAGGGACAAGGTATACCTCCTGAGGTGCGCGCTCGTATCCACCGGCATCCTCTCTGCATGCATGATCCTGTCATCCATGTTCTAGATGCCCGTGGGGCCGTTGTGCGATATCCCCCTGGTCCATGGGATCTCGTTCCAGTCGATTCCCGTGAGCTGCGCTTCCTGCAGCGCAGTCCTGATGCCGCTTCATCCCGGAAGGTGAGGTCATCATGTCGAACCTTGTTTTGTGTCCTTGCTCCTTGCAATCACAAGATATCGCGTGCTATAACCTAAAGCGTAAACATCGGCATTCGCAAAGGAGCCCTGAACACAGCATGCGTTGCCCGTCTTGTGCCAACGAAGAGTCCCGTGTCGTCGATTCCCGTTCCTCAGATGATGGCACTTCCATCCGCAGGCGTCGCGAATGCACCTCCTGCGGTTTCCGTTTCACCACCTACGAACACGCTCAGGAATCTCCGCTCGTCATCATCAAGAAGGACGGCTCCATGGAGCCGTTCGACCGTTCGAAGCTCCTGCATGGGCTGTTCGTAGCCACGGCCAAACGCAACATCAAGCCCGAGCAGCTCGAGGACCTTATCGACGAGGTGGAGGCCGATGTGCGCAAACGACATCGCAACGAGGTCTCCTCGAAGGTCCTCGGTGACATGGTGCTTGTCAGGTTGAAGGAACTCGACAAGGTCGCCTACATCAGATTCGCCTCCGTGTACAAGGATTTCAAGGACCTTGAGGAGTTCACATCCGAGCTTGAGAGGCTGAGCTGAATGGATCCGTTGCTCATCAAGCGCACGGACAAGGATGTCCCCTTGCCCTCATATGCATATCCTGGTGATGCTGGGCTCGACCTCACCTCGACTGTCGATATCTCGATCGGGCCATTCGAGCGGGTGCTTATCCCAACCGGCCTGCATATCGCCATCCCAGAAGGCCATGCAGGTTTGGTGTTGCCTCGCAGCGGCCTTGCATCCAAGCAGGGGCTTACCCTTGCCAACGCACCCGGTCTCATCGACAGCCGATACCGTGGCGAGGTGATGATTGCGGCGATCAACCTCGACCCGCATGCTGCCGTGCATGTCTCGCGGGGGAGTCGTATAGCCCAGCTCGTCATCATCGCGACGCCTGCCATGGAGGTCGTCGAGGTCGAGGAGCTTGACGATACGGAACGTGGTGAGAGGGGCTTTGGTTCCAGCGGTGTTGCACGCGGAGACGGCTAGCTTCGCCTGACACGCATGAGTGTTTACTTTATAGGTATATATTTGCAGCTACGGCATTTGAATGGATTTCCAAGGTGAATTGGAGGAGTGAGCCGCTTGGTACCTTTCGGCTATTGGTAGAATGTCATAGGTCGTGTCGACCGGATGACAGATGTCATTGCATCCGGTTCATCTGCATCGATGCCATCGGGAAAGGTCATCATGGGATTGTTCGATGTCTTCAAGCGTGAGTATGTCGTGGCGCAGAAGAAAGCGCCCGAGCCCAAGATCGTCTCCAGCACCATCTTCAGCATGGAACCGGCGGGGCTGTACGGTTCGGTATACGAGGATCCCATCAGCCCTGAACGTCTCAAGACCAAGCTCATCATAGGTGCGGTCGCAGGCGTACTCGTCTTGGTCGCCTTGGGCGCCTTCATGGTCCATCGCAACAACACGGGGGACATCTCCTCGGAAGCGGTACGTGCGCTTTCGGAGCCGGTGGACCGTGGTCTTCCCACGCTCATCGAGCTGTACGGGAACACGAGTGCGCAGATTGCCGAGACAGTAGGGGAACAGAGCACCGTGTACTCCATCAATGACTCGGAATCGGATACCTTGAACGTCGTGAGGATACCCGAGGACGTCAGCGCGGAGCAGTTGGCCCTTTACTATTCGAATGGACTCGGCTCCCTGAAGACCGACGAGCTCGCCGTGCTCCTGCGGGGGGCGTGGTGGCTGTCGACCAACAACGAGGCGACCATGGTCCTCAAGTTGAAGTATGCCGATTTCACATCCAAGACGAACGACCGTGCGATAGCCGATGCGATAGCACAGCAGGGTTTCGAGGAACAGAGCAACTCGAAGGTCATCGCAAGCGGTATCGACAACAACGGCAACAACTACAAATACGGCTGTTACCCGATTGGCAACGGGGCATACATGTATTGGCGCGTTGCCTGCTGTGACCTGTCCGAAGTCTTCGATGACTCCGGACTTCCCAAGAACGCCTACTATGTCGTGGTCTCCATTTCCGAGGGTGAGCTCATGAATGCCGGGAGCATCGGGAACTGAACCGTTTCCCATCTTTGCCCGCCATCTGGGCCCAGACCTGCGTTTCGGATTTAAAACTTTGATAATATATCTTATGTAAAGTAAGGATTTGATTCACCCATCGTCCTCGACCCTGTCCATGGTCTTGGCCGTCAGGATTCCTTCTCGATGTCGAAGCGGACGGTGATATGGTCTTTCCCTACCTTGATGGAGGGCTTGTCCTGCAAGCTGAGGTAATAGTTCCCGGCTATCGTGGCGAACGCCTTTTGTAGGGCTTCTGAGAACGTCTCAAGGTCATCTGCGGCTATCTTGAGACCCCGCCTATCCTTGAATGGGTCGAAGGAGGAAGCCCCCTCATGTTCCCGTTCCTTGTCCACATCGTCGTCCAGAAGCGTCTCGATGGCTTCCAGAAGCGGGATGGCCGGTGCTATATCGCCTCTCAGCACGCGGTATGCGGTTCGTTCCGACAGTTCAAGCCCCAAGTTCGATGCAATCCGTGCAAGTTCCACCGCATCAGCGGCATTCGCAGGCCCCAGGACCAGCTTCGGCCGATGGCCTTCTGCCGAGAAGGCAGGTTCCTTGTGCGGACGGTATCCCGACCCGCGTTCGATGAGAGCCGCGCAGATCTCGCTCGGGCTCCCCAGATAGACGGTCGGTGAGGCCTCCTCCAAGGCGAATTCCAGTACGGTTCGGATGATGTTGTGAGGACCGCTTGCTATGCGGTATCCACCATCATCATCCCCGCGTTCGATCACAGGATAGGACGATTGGTCCCTCCGCTCCGGTACCGTGTTGCAGTCGGCCAGGACACGGATCGCGGTACCCGCGCCCGGTGCGGAGTCCATCACCTCTGCGCTGACCGCGTTCATCCTCACGGAGAAGAGCGCCATTCCCCTTCCATGTACGCCCCATCTGTCCATCACCATGGAATCGAGCTTCGAGGTCACGCGTGCATCGAAGATGCGTTCATGGAGCTCCTCGGGGATGCCATCCCCGTCGTCGATGACCACCAGGGTCCTGATATCATCGCTTCGTGTCGTTGCGAGATAGATGTTGTCCGCGTGTGCATCGCGTGCATTGCGGAGCAACTCGATGACGATGTCCTCCACGCGCCTGATATCATGCTTCGCCTGTCGTCGTTCCGCTTCGGCGGTCTTCAGACGTACGAAGCCCGCCCCGAGGTCCTCCTCCACCTTGAGATAGGTGTCGCCGGATACCCTCGAGACGAGCTTCAGGAGACGGTCGTCGGAACTGGAATCGGTCATCTATTTCGCGGTCGCCGTCGCACGGCTCTCTCGGATCACCATGACCCTGATCTGGCCAGGGTACTCCATCTCGTTCTCGATCTCCTTGGCGATGTCATGCGCAAGGACGATGGATTCTGCGTCCGATACCTTCTCGGGCTGGACCATGACGCGGATCTCGCGACCTGCCTGCATGGCATAGGTGTTCTCGACACCATCATGTGCGTTGGCTATGCCTTCGAGCTTCTCGAGACGCTTGATGTAGCTGTCGAAGGTCTCCCGACGTGCACCCGGACGTGCTGCCGAGACCGCATCAGCTGCCTGAACGAGGACGGCGATGACCGTGGAAGGCTCCACGTCCGCATGATGCGCCTCGATGGCATGCACGATGGCCGGGGCCTCCCCCAACCTGCGTGCCAGGTCAGCACCGATGACCGCGTGGGGGCCATCCACCTCATGGTCGATGGCCTTGCCGATATCATGGAGCAGTCCCGCGCGCTTGGCCTGTGTCGGGTCGAGACCGAGCTCGCTTGCCATGATCCCCGCCACATAGGAGACCTCGAGCGAGTGGTTGAGGACGTTCTGTCCATATGAGGTGCGGTACTTGAGCCGACCCAGCGTCTTCACGAGCTCCGGATGCAGGTCATGGATACCGGAATCGAACGCTGCCTGCTCACCAGCCTCCTGAATGGTCTGGTTGACCTCCTCCGTGGCCTTGTTGAAGGTCTCCTCTATGCGTGCAGGGTGGATGCGACCATCGGCGATGAGGTTCTCGAGGGTGATGCGACCGATCTCACGACGGACGGGGTCGAAGCTCGAGATGGAGACGCATTCAGGGGTGTCGTCGATGATGAGGTCGATACCGGTAAGCTGTTCGAACGCACGGATGTTGCGGCCCTCACGACCGATGATACGGCCCTTGAGCTCGTCATTGGGGATATGGATGGTCGACACGGTGACACGTGCCGTGTGGTCCGCTGCAACCCGCTGGATGGCGGAGGAGAGGATCTCGCGCGACTTCTTGTCGCATTCTGCGCGGACGTTCGCCTCGGCATCACGGATGATGGCCGCCGACTCGTGCACGACATCGCTCTTGAGGCGTTCTATGAGCTCGTCCTTCGCCTCTGCAGACGTCATGCCCGCGATGCGCTCGAGAGACGCCTGCACCTCCTCCATGGCGCTTTCAAGGTCGCGCTTGCGCTTCTCGATCTGTCCGGCTTGCGACGAGAGCTGGTGCTCGCGGGCGTCGAGGGACTCCACGCGTCGGTCGAGCGTCTCCTCACGTTGCATGAGCCTGCTCTCCAGCTCCTTGGCCTCGCTGAAGCGCTTGCGCTCTTCCTTCTCCGCGTCCTGCTTGATGCGATAGGCTTCTTCCTTGGCCTCGACCAAGGCCTCCTTCTTGATGGACTCGGCCTGCTTCTCCGCATCCTTGATGAGCGTTGTGGCGGCATCCTCGGCGCTCTTCATCCTACTGCTCGCGAGGATACGTGAGATTGCTAGACCGAGCGCGATACCGATGACGGCGACAACGATGGTGACGACGATAGCCGTTGAAGTCATGCGCCCTTCCCTTCATTCCGACGACGTTAACGGGCGACACAGCTATCGAAAGCCATCTTGAAGATATACTGACTGTATGACCGGACAGCTGCATCCGGCATCTGTGAAAGGCTCGGGAGCCAAATAATAACCTGATTCGTAAATCTAATATACTGTATCAGAACCTGCATATTGCAGGGAATTCACAATGCCAAACTACATCATATGCACTGCCCTCTTGTTCGTCAAGCAAACAGGGCAACGATGAACCCAGAACCATGCTCTCACAACCGATGATCGCAAGCATGTCACAACAGCCGCCAAGGGAAGGCAGGCATAGGGACGATATCATCTCCAAGCGGCTCAAGCCTTCAGATGCAAGCTGACGGCCCGACTGGATACCTCGCTGGAAAACCCCTTGCGCATAAGGTACGCGTAAAGCGCCCGATACGGATCCTTGGAAGAGGTGCGATGGTGCTCGAGAAGCGAGAGGGCCCGGCGCAGCTCGTCCTCGTCATCGAACGACTCCTCCCAGGTCCCGGGATATGAAGAGGGGTCTATCCCCGCTTGGCGCAACCCCCTCAGTATACGGGCCCTACCCCATCCTGCCTGCTGCTTGCTGCTGACATAGACCCTGGTGAACCGTTCGTCGTCGACGAGGGAGGCGCGTACGCATCGGGCCACGACCTCCTCGCAGACCGCATCGGGATACCCTGCGGTGGCAAGTCGCGAGAGCAGCTCGAAAGAGGAACGCTCACGGGTGGCTATGAGACGCTGAGCACGGACCATGGCCTGCTTGATCGTCCGTTCCCGGGGCGCGCCATCCGGTGCGTCCGTCCTCTCTGACTCGCTTCGGGGCTGATGGCGTTCGGAAGAGTGCGCATCGACCCAGTGCCGAAGGTCTTCCGCGCTCATGGGTGCAATCGGCATCGCTCGGTCCTGTCTCAGGAGAACTCGGTCTCATCGGGAAGGCTGATGGGTATGTCGGTTGCGTTGCCATCGTCATGGGCGGGCTCCACGAGCACGAACGGCTTCTCCCCTATCGACAAGGCTGCACGGACCTTCTCCTCGATCTCATCGCGGAGGTCGGGGTTCTGCCGCAACGTCTCCTTCGCCGCTTCCCTACCCTGTCCAAGACGCTCTGTATCGTAGGTGTACCAAGCTCCAGACTTCCTGATGATACCCTCGTCCACACCGATATCGATGAGGGATCCCTCCCGTGAGATACCCTCGCCGAACATGAGGTCGAACTCCGCCTGTCGGAACGGAGGGGCGACCTTGTTCTTGACGACCTTCACCCGAACGCGGTTGCCGACCTGCTCGCCGTCGCGCTTGATGGAGTCGATGCGCCGGATGTCCATGCGGACCGACGAGAAGAACTTGAGCGCACGACCACCGGTCGTCGTCTCGGGATTCCCGAACATGACGCCGATCTTCTCGCGGAGCTGGTTGATGAAGATGCAGGTCGTGTTCGACTTGGCCAGCGAGCCGGCGAGCTTGCGAAGGGCCTGGCTCATGAGCCGGGCCTGCAGGCCGACCGACACGTCACCCATCTCGCCATCGAGCTCCGCCTTGGGAACGAGTGCGGCCACGGAGTCGACGACGACGATGTCGATCGCATTGGAACGGATGAGCATATCGCAGATCTCCAGCGCCTGCTCACCGGTATCCGGCTGCGAGATGAGAAGCTCGTCTATGTCCACACCTATCTTGGCGGCGTAGACGGGGTCGAGCGCATGTTCCGCATCTATGAAGGCGGCGATACCATCGAGAGCCTGTGCTTCGGCGACGATCTGGAGCGCAAGGGTGGTCTTGCCGCTGGACTCGGGTCCATAGATCTCGATGATCCTGCCCCTGGGCACCCCGCCGATCCCGAGTGCGGCATCGAGTGCGAGTGAGCCGGTGGGGATGCAGCCGATCTCCAGGTCCACCGAGTCATCGCCAAGCCGCATGATGGCACCCTTGCCGAACTTCTTCTCGATATGCTTGGTGGTCGCCTCAAGGATCTCCTTCTTGGAATCGTCCATCGTTCAGGTCCTCCTCTGACGTGATGGCACGGGATGCCAGCCTACGTATGCTCGGAAAACGAATGCTGCGTATGGATACAGGTTATGCGAACAGATGTTCGCTGTCAATCGTTTTCAGTGCATGGAGTATAGAAGGTGGCATCTTTCGGTATGCCGAACGGTTGCATGCCGTTCTTCGGCCTCGATTCGAACCGATGTGCAAGGGTGTATGAAACCCGCAGGTCCGCTCCCTGCAGGCAAGGTCCCATCATCTGGAACCCGCCCTGCGAATCCAGAGGATATCCATGAATCGGCAGCGCCGCGCGGCTAGACCCTTTCGTGGGCGTTCAGCGCAGGGCGTCCTCGACGAGCAGGAGCGCCTGTCGGGTGGATTGTGCACGCACCTGCTCGCGATCGCCCTCGAAGCGATGGCATTCGGCACGCACGTCACCCCTGTCCCAGACCCCGAACCATACGGTACCCACCGGCTTCTCGGTGGTCCCTCCCCCCGGTCCCGCGATGCCGGTGACCGAGACCGCGATATCGGCCCCAAGACGTTCGCTGACCCCGCACGCCATCTGCTCCGCAACCTGCTGAGAGACGGCTCCGAACGTGTCGATGTCCTCCTTTCGGACATCGAGCATCCCGTGCTTGACCTCGTTGGCATATGAGACCACGCCACCGAGGAACACGTCCGATGAACCGGGGATGTCGGTGAGCACGGAGGCTATCGAGCCGCCCGTGCAGCTTTCTGCGGTCGCGAGCTTGACACCCTGGTCCCGCGCCATATCGAGAATCACCTCTGCGATCTCGTCTTCCTCGCGTCGCGCCCCGTCCTTGGCAAGCGGTCGGAACATATGGAGCTCGCGTTCCGCCTTCGCGAAGTAATCGATCATGGAGAGAACGGTGAACACGACCGCGACGATCATCACGATCCAGGAGAGTATCTGGAACCAATGCGCGAACGTCCTCCCCAGCGCATAGACCGTCTGCGTGTCCTTGACGATGAACATGAGTATCGCGAAGATCGTCACGAACGTCTTGGCCTTGCCGAACCAGCTCGCTGCGATGATGATCCCCTCGCTGCTCGCGACCATCCGAAGGCCCGAGACGATGAACTCACGTGCGACGATGATCAGCGCTATCCATGAAGGAAGCGTCCCGAGCTCGCAGAAGGCGAGCAGCGCCGCACAGACGAGTATCTTGTCGGCGAGCGGGTCGAGGAACTTCCCCAAGGTCGTGACCTCGTTGCGGGAACGCGCGAGATAGCCATCCACGCCATCGGTCATGGCTAGCACGGCGAACACGGCAGCTGCGAGCCATTCCTTGTACGGTTCGACGCCCTGTGCATAGGGGAACCATTGCGGCCAAGGCGCGAGGAGCACGAACACGAACACGGGGATCAGCACGATCCTGATGGTCGTGATGAGGTTCGCTATGGTGAAAACGGAATCGCGCTCTTCGCTCAACGGATGCACTCTCCCTCGTATTCATAGCAGAACGAATCGACAAGTCTCACGCGTGCGATGGTGCCGGGCGTGAGGTCAGCGTCGGGTACATGGACGCCGCCGTCGATCTCCGGTGCCTGTCCCATGGTCCTTCCGACAGCTTCCTGGCCGCTGTCGGTATGCTCGTGGCCCTCGAACAGCACCCAGGCCTCCTCGCCGACATGTCGGGCCGTCTTCGCGAAACCGGTCTGGTCGCAGATCCGTCGCAACTCGTTGGCCCTATCGATGCGTTCGTCCGGGTCGACCTGGTCGGCACGGTCGCCCGCCACGGTACCTTCCTCCTGAGAATACGGGAACACGCCTGCATAGTCGAATCCGGCTTCCCGGACGAAGTCGCACAGCTCCTCGAAATCCTCCTGCGTCTCACCGGGGAACCCGCAGATGAACGTGGTGCGCAACCTGACATCCGGCACGCGCTCCCGGATGCGGGCGACGAGCTGGGAGAACTCCCCTGCAGAGCCGCTGCGGTTCATCTCGGACAGTATCCTGCTCGAGACATGCTGGAGCGGGATGTCGAGATACGGGCACAGGTTGTCAGTGGTGGCCATGAGCTCGAGAAGCCTGTCGGTGATGCCCTCCGGTTGGATGTAGAGCACCCGGAACCAGGTATCAGGATAGCTGGATGCCAGCTGCTCGAGCAGGTCGGTGAGCACGGGTGCACCCGGGAGGTCATGCCCCCAGATCCCCGTGTCCTGACCGACGAGGACCACCTCGCGCACCCCGGACCCCACGAGGATCCCGATCTCGGCGACGATCTCGGAAGCGGGCCGCGAAGCGTACCTCCCCCTGATGAAGGGAATCGTGCAGAACGAGCAATACCGGTCGCACCCATCGGAGATCTTGACGTAGGCACTCGGACCATGGTCGCATCGGACAGGGTCCTTGGAGGTGGAACAGGCCTTGGGAAGGGAGTCGCTGAGACGTGAGATGACATCCACGATCGAGGACTCATCCGCACAGGACAGGAATGCGCACACCTCGCCCATCTCGTCCTCGAGGTCCTTCCCATAGCGCGAGGGCAGGCAGCCGGTCACCACCACCTTGGGTGGCCGGCCGTCGAGATGAGCGTCGTCCATGAGGATATCGAAGATGGTATCGATGCTTTCCTCGGAGGCCTCGGTAAGGAACGCGCAGGTGTTGACCACCGCCACATCAGCTTCGTCAGGCGAGTCCACGATCAGGTAACCGGCATCCCTGACCAGCGCTTTCATGTGGTCGGAATCCGCCTCGTTCTTCGGGCAACCAAGCGTCGTGAACGAGACGCGGGTATGTGCCGTGGCCATGCTCACGATACCGACAGGTCGATCTGCCCCTGACCGTTGTCGTCTATGCGGGGACTCACGACGGAATCGTCGCGCTTGACCGTCACGTTGTCAGGTGCCCCGATCGTCATCTGCACGCTCTGGGTGACCGAGAACGACTTGGTGAGTGGGCCTGCCGCGGTGCCGCTGTACGCGGTCGCCCCGTCAACGGTGACGCTGATGTCGCTCACGGTGGAATCGGCGACCGTGAAGGATATCGTGAACGGCTCACCGGCGGCCTGGGAGACGGCCGGGGTGCCGGAGGCGCTCGGGGTCACCGAGGGGTCTATCGAGATAGCCGGGGAAGCGACGGTCACGCCGGTGTTCGGGGTGGTATCCGTCTGGTTCGCCTTGCGGCGGCTGGAACAGGAGGTGATGCCCCAGATGATGAGGATCAGCACGACCAGGACGGCGATGGCACCGATGATAAGCTTCATGTTGGGGCCCTTCATGGGCTCCTTGAGCGCGTTGTAGGAGGACTTGCCGGCTACGGAACGCTTCCCCATCTTGCGGGGATTCGCCGACGTGTATGCCGGCGGACGTGTCTGCGTGGTGCGCTTCCGCTCCTTGGGTCCTCCCTTGGAACGGGAACCCGACTGTGCGCCCTGACCGGACAGACGCCGGGAACCATGATGGTTCAGGTAGGCGTCCGTGCTGGCACTGCGCGAGCTCCGCGTGTTGGAGTTCAGCTGCGTGTAGGGTCCACGCCGCACCGGGCGGGCCTCGCTCACGGTCGTGCGGGAGATATCACGCTGTGCGCCGATGTGCTCGGCCTCATACTGGGCGTACTGCTCACGGAAATCCTCAAGGATGGGCGTCGGGTCGAGGTCGAGGAACCGCGCATAGGAGGCCAGCATGTTCTGGGCGTAACCGAACGGCGGCATCGCGGCGAAGTCGCCCGTCTCGAACGCGGTGATGAAACGGGTCCTGATACGGGTGGATATCCCGACTTGCTCGATGGTGAGCCCAAGCTTGCGGCGTTCAGAGGCCAGTCTCTGACCAAACAGGCCACGTTCCATTGTCGTTCCTTCCTATACATCCTCTTCATCGAACGCCCGAAGGGTCTCGAGTTCGAGAACATCTGATATGAGCACCTCACGGGGCTTGCTGCCATCGGGAGGGCCGACGATACCCTTCTCGTACAGCTGGTCCATGATGCGACCGGCACGTGAATACCCGACCTTGAGACGACGTTGGATGTTCGAGGTCGAACCCAGTTGAGATTCTACCACCAATTCGGCAGCTTCCCACAACAGAGGGTCATCGTCACTGCTGGCGCCGAGGGAAGCCTGCGATGTGGAAACCTGTGCCTGCGTCTGGAGGATCTCGTCATGGTACACCGGCTCGCCCTGCTCCTTGAGCTTCCCGACGACATCGGAGATCTCCTTGTCGCTCACATAGCAACCCTGGATGCGCTTCGGTCTACCTCCCCCGCTGTCGAGGAACAGCAGGTCACCGAGGCCGATGAGGCGTTCGGCGCCGTTCTGGTCCAGGATGACGCGGGACTCGAGTCCCGTCGCGACCTTGAAGGCGAAGCGATTGACGATGTTGGCCTTGATCATACCGGTGACGACGTTGGAGGACGGCCGCTGCGTCGCGACGATGAGATGGATACCCGCAGCGCGTGCCAGTTGGGCGATGCGCGTGATCGACCCCTCGACCTCCTTGCCGGCGACCATCATCAGGTCGGATAGCTCGTCGATGACCACGACGATATAGGGCATCGTCTCCGTCTCGTCCTCGAGCTCGCCCGAACGCACCTTCCCGTTGTAGACGCCGATGTCACGTGCCTCCGCGCGCTCGAACACCTTGAGCCTGCGGTCCATCTCGATCGTGGCCCAAGCCAGCACCGAGGAGGCTTCCTTGGGGTTCGTCACGACGGGGACATAGAGATGCGGGATACCGTTGTAGACGGACAGCTCGACGCGCTTCGGGTCGATGAGGATGAGGCGGACCTCATCCGGTGTCGCGCGCATGAGGATCGAGATGAGCATCGCGTTGATGGCGACGGACTTGCCCGATCCCGTGGTGCCGCCGATGAGCAGGTGGGGCATCCTTGCGAGGTCCGCCGAGATGGCGTTGCCCTCCACGTCCTTGCCGATCCCGAGCATGAGGGGGCCGCCGCTCACGGAGTCGAGCACATCTCCGAGCAGGACCGTCGAGCGTTTCTTGTTCGGGATCTCGATGCCGACGAGGGACGTTCCGGGAATGGGTGCGAAGATGCGGACGGATTCGGCGGCCAGAGCAAGCGCGATATCGTTCTGGAGGCTGGTGATACGGGCCAACCTGACACCCGAGGGCATGTCGACCTTGAACATGGTGAACGTCGGCCCCGAGACCCAGCCGACTACATCCACATCAAGGTTGAAGTCGGCAAGTGTCTGCTGAAGGCGCCTCGCGGTCTCCTTGAGGGCTTTCTGCTCGGCCTTGGAGAGCTTCTCGGTGCGGGTGGAATGCTTGAGAAGCGCGGGGTCGGGTAGCTGGAACCCTTCCGCGTCATCGAGCGCATCGTCGACACGGTACAGCGCTGAGTTCCGGGGCCGTCTCCCCTTCCTGGACGGCTCCGCAGATGACGCCTTCTCCCCATCAAGCCGTACGGTCCTCCGTGAATGCCAGGGTCGGTCGGCATCCTCATCGCGCTCGAGACGGATGGTCATGTCCTCGGCGCCATCATCGGAGCTGTCGGAAGGTTGTTCCGATTCTGACAGTACCTTCGTCGCACCGACATCCGAGGCGGGGTCATCGAGATCCCCATCCTGCTCGTCGAAGTCCGCATCGTACGCATCTTCGTCATCCTCATCAGGATACCCGTCATCGAACCCGTCGTCAGGTTCCCCGGATTCATGGGGGTATCCGTCATCGCTCCCCGAATGGAGCAGGGGGCGTGTACCCAGGCTCCTCTTCTCGGGAGCCGTCCGCCTGCCCTGGCTGAGACGTCTCGTGACCCCGTTGTCACGGGCGCGCCTGAACGTCCGCCTGAGCGAGAACCCGAGGATGATGGTCCCCACGAGCACGATGCCGATGAGGATCACGAGTGCGATGGCGAAACCGACGAGCTTGAGAAGCGCATAGGCGATCGCACCGCCGAGGTACCCGCCGTGCGTCATGAGGCTCGAGGAGACGAAGATGGCACTTGGGTCGTCCTTGGCCCCAGAGGTGAAGAGCGCGAAGAGGGCGAGGAGGGCGAGTATGATGATGCCGAACCCGATGATGCTGCGGATGAGGATCCGTGACTTCCGGTCGATGAAGATGCCCACTGCCCAGAGGAAGACCGCGATGGGCAGCACATAGGCGCCGACGCCGAAGCCCAGCAACAGGAACCGGGAAAGGTAGTTGGAGAGGATCCCCGTATCGGGGGCGAGCACGGAGAAGAGCAAGGCGAGTCCGCAGACCGCCACGAGCACGGCGGTGATGTCGGTCCGCATACGGCTGTCTATGAGCGGTTCGCGTCGGGTCTGACCGCTGTCCTTGCCCGTATCCGATTTCATGTTCGAACGTTTATTCGAGTTGCTGCTTTTCGATGGTCTGTTTCCCGAAGCCACGTATCATCCTCCAAGGAATGCAAGTACACGGTCCCGATTGTAGCGCAAGAAACGGGAGGAGGTTGGCGATGCACCAAAAGAGTAATGAATATCGAGGGGTCGCATCCGCCCGATGGCACGGAGGAGACCCCTCGGTACCCCCTGCATCAGATCTCCATGACGATGGGGATGATCATGGGCCT
>OMSY01000147.1 GCA_900313875.1 uncultured Actinomycetes bacterium | reverse complement strand
TCGGTGTACCGGTGCTCCTCGCCATCTCCGCAGGTGCCGTGTTCATGGGTGCTAACACCTACATCGGCAACGCCCCCAACTTCATGGTCAAGAACATCGCGGAGCGCAGCGGTGTCAAGATGCCGAGCTTCTTCGGTTACATGGGTTGGTCGTTCGCGATACTGATCCCGGTCTTCATCATCGATACCCTGATATTCTTCCTCTGACCGGAAAGACAGAGCAGACCCACCAAGGCGACAGGCTCAGGCCTGTCGCCTTTTCCGATGCCCACGGAGCTGGCTCGACGATGGCGCACTCCCCGGCGGATTCCGGATGGCGCACCACTTCCAGGAAGGGGTGTGGGAAGGAGCGTGCCACCCGGGACAGGAGGCCGAGCGAGACATGCGCCGCGCCGTTTCCCTCACTACGTTGTCTACATCGATGGGGACTCGTAGGGCTGCGCTGAGCAAGCAGGATTGTCCAACAGTTGCTCTGCGGGAGCCCCCACAACCCGCTCCTCACTCTCCTCCAGCGCCCGTCTGGCATCCAGATGGTCCGGCAGCCAGCGGAACACCAGATGCGCGCCGCCGATGAGCACCACGGCACCAGCGGCAAGCTCCAAGGGATAGAGCCAGATCGTCGCGGTGTTGATGACGCAGGGCAGCAACACAGCAGCCCCGATGGGCGGGAGATGGATCTTGAAGAGCTCGAAAAGCACGAAGAGCATGCAGGCCGACACGGCGGTGACCAGGGTGAGCGGCAGCCCGAGGGTCAGGTTGAGGAGGAACCGGCAACAGGTCCCGAGCAGCGCGACGATTGCAAACAGGATGATGGTCTTGAGCCAATGGTCATGTAATGGATTCCCGCGCTGGGAGAATCCCACATAGGCGACGATGAGCGGTGGCACCACCAGGTAGTATTGACCGAAGTACATGGCGGGTGCCGCGATGACCCCGAACAGCACGACACGTCCGAGCCACAGCAGCCATCCCTGCTTGTTGGGACGCTCGCTTGGCCTGAATCTCGATTTCCCATGCAAGCCGAGTTCCTCGAGTCCCCACATTCCCAGCGCCACCCCCGTCATGAGCAGGAAAACGGCGATGGGGTAGATGATCGAGTCGGTCCCCAGCAGGATCGGCAGGATGCAGGCGGAGAACATGGGCCAGACCGTGCATCGCACCGAATAGAGCACGACCGTGCAGAACACGAACCCGGTCATGTATTTGACATAGATGGGACAGTCGATATGGGCGACCAGGAAGTACCCCAGCAGGGCGGACGCGGTGAGCAGGATGACGAGCCAGAGCTTCGAGACATGCCATGGTGGACGTTCGACGACCCACATGCCGGTGAGGATGGCAAGCGTCTCGGGAAAGATGATCTCCGCATCACCGAGCAGCTCCGCGATGAGCGTCATCAGGGTGATGAAGACGAGGGCGCACAGATAGCGGAAATACAGCGGCCGCCTGCCGCTCATCTCCACACCGAGGATCACGGGGGCGCCCTTCGCAGCATGACCGGTCTTCTGCCGACTCGCTTTGGCGGTGGATCCTCCCTTGAAACCCGATCTCCCTTTGGGAGCAGGGTCTCCCTTGTGAGCGGAACCCGTGGGAACGGACCTCTTCCCCTCCTGCAAGCCGACATGCTTGCCATGCTCTGACATCTCTCCTCCTCGGAACGCAGACCGTATGGGATGCGCAGCTAGCCCTGACCGCGATTGCACATGATGAGGGCGGCGACCACGATGATGACGACCAGCACTGCGAGCACGCGTATGAGCAGCTTGCGCATACGCGCCCTCCGCCTGCTGTCAGCCAACGCCTCGGCCTCGACCCCGGTGGCGTTGCGCTCGAGCTGCTGCAACCGCCTCTGCGCCTGCGCGATGCCCTCGGTCTGGCCCTCGATCTCGGCGAGGACCTCCTTCATCTCGTCTATCTCGCTCGTGTCCTGCTCAAGCTCCTCGATACCACGCTCGGCTTCCTCGACACGCTTCTGTTTCTCCAGCTCCCGGTCCTCGGCACCTTCGGCGACCTCCAGCAGACGGTTGACGAACCTGCTCGCCTCCTCGCCCTTGTCGGGATTGCAGGGCACCTCGAAAGCAGTGTCCCCGGATTCGATGAACATCGTGAGCTCGCGCTCATCGATGATGGCGTTCTTGTCGGGACGCTCAAGGATCTCACCGGAAGGAGAGGTGGCCTTGGGGATGGACCGGATGCCTCCCGTCGCCTCGCAATATGCCGACACGCTCGAGTCGAGCATCATGATCTCGCCGCGATAGGTGACGCGGTCGCGGTAGAGCACGACTTCTGCAAACGAGGCAACCTTGGAGGAATAGCTCGCGATCAGACGGTCAAGCTCCTTCTCGGCCTTGCGCACCGCGGCATCATGACGGCTCTGGGCCTTCTTGACCTCGGATTTCGCTGCAGCGACCTTCTTGTTGTAGATGCGCCGCTCATCAGCCAGGTCCCGCTCAGCGCTCTCGACCGTCTCCACGAAGGACTCGGCCTCGAAAGCAGGGGAGTTGGGAAGGGGCTGCACATCGATGACAGCGGGAACCTCTGCCTCGCCCTCCGCCCCTGCAGCCGGCTGTGTCGCCACGAGCTCATCTGCAACAGCCTCGTCGGAAACCGACATGACATCCGCAGGCGCTTCAGCCGGTTCCGATTGAGGCGCTTCGACAGGTTCGGGCTGGGCCTCGATAGGCTCCGATGCCTGTTCGGCATCGGATGCTGCCGAGGTCTCATCCATTTCGGGAACATTCTCGAGAGGCACCGCCTGAACCCGCTCGGACTCTGCCGACGGCATCACGGAGGGCTCGATGTCGATGAACTCCTCATCGTACTCGGCATGCACCTGCTCGTTGATGACGTTCGGAACCGCATCGGGATTCACGCCAACGCGCGCCTTCGCCTGGCCGTCAGCCGTATCATCGTGTGGTGCCATATGCCCCTCCCTCGTCGCCATGGGTTTCGTTCACTATACCTCAGCACGAAGCAAGGGCACTCTGCCACTCCCATTCGAACGGGCGTATGCGCCATCGCCGGGGGCCGCGCACCATCACGGGTGGGACAGCGGGGACGTAGGCTTCTGTCCCACCCCCGTCGTCCCGCCCGCGGGCCCCTACCTGTACTCGGGCGGCTCGGGGACGATGCCCCCGGCCTCGATGTCCCTCTGGATGGCCTCGCGGTAGCGGTGCTTG
>OMSY01000146.1 GCA_900313875.1 uncultured Actinomycetes bacterium | reverse complement strand
GCGTCTGAGGGGACCACCCTGATCGAACCGCATCCCACGTGCCCGCTGGGCGAGCATGATGCCGTGGGCCTCCTCGGAGGCGATGGGGATGAGGCGCATGGCAAGCGAGAACATCGTGGCAAGGTCCTCGACGGGAACATGCAGATGCCTGAGCGGGGCGAGCAGGAAGGCGAAGGCATCGGTGAGGCGCGTGGCCGTCGTGGTGAAGGTGACAAGCGACATGATGAGGACGAGAAGCACGATGCGCAAGGCAAGGAACATGCCGCGCACAAGCCCATCCGGTCGGATGCCCCAGCTCCCCACAAGCTGCCAGGCACCCGGAACCTCCCCGGCATGGAATGTCAGCCCGTTCGCGATGACGGTGAACGCAAGCACGACCAACAGGGGCCCGAACATGCGGGGAAGAGACCCAAAGGGCACCTTGGCGGTCAGATAGCCCCCCAGACAAGCCAGTGCGCATATCGCAAGCGCCCACCAGGTCTGTGAGGCGAACAACGGGAACATCGACACGATGGCACCGAGCAGCTTGGTGCGTGCATCGAGGCGATGCAGCAAGGAGTCACCGGAAAGATACTGCCCGAAAGCGATGCCCGCAGCCATCAGCTCATCACCCCGAGCACCAGTCGCACGATGCGGTCGATATCATACGAACAGTCAGATGGCGCGATATCGACCAGGCGCTGGAAAGCAAGCAACCCGGGCAGCTCGAGACCGGACCGCTGGAAGGCAACCGGATGTTGGACCAGCTCCCTGGCAGGCCCCTGCCAACCGACCGTCCCTCCTTCCAGAAGGACCACATGGTCCGCCTCCCCAAGGAAGGTATCCACATCATGTGACACGACCATGACACCACAGCCCCTCTCCTTCAGATCGGAGATGAGCTGAAGCACGGTCTCCCTCCCTGCGGCATCGAGACCGGCAGATGGTTCGTCGAACAGCACGAAGGAGGGGTGCATCGCGATGATGCCGGCGATGGCGACCCTGCGCGCCTCACCTCCCGAGAGGGAGAAGGGCGAGCGTTGACCATACTCATGGGGGTCAATCCCCATCTGCCTGAGCGCGCCAGCAGCCGTCTCGCGGGCAACCTCCCGTCCGCAGCCGAGGTTCCCCGGTCCGAAGGAGACATCATCGAGCACGGTGTCCGCGAACAGCTGCCGTTCCGGACGCTGGAAGACCAGGCCGACGTCGCCGGGGCCGATGTCGCGGCCATCGCAGCGGACCGAGCCGGCATCGGGCATGACGAGTCCCGAAAGCAACGTGAGCAGGGTTGACTTGCCGCTGCCCGTCGTTCCCAGGACGAGCACCATCTCCCCTTTGCCAAGACGCACCGAGACATCTTGCAGCGCCCGATGCTCGAGCGACGTGCCCGTAGCGTAGGTGTAGGTGACGCGATGCGCTTCGAGCATGCCCTCGGTTCCTCCCGGGATGTCTCCGGGGAAGGAGCAGTCATCCTGCTCCGGCAGGGCGCTTCCACGACACCCGGGAACGTCGCCACCCTTTCCCGGCACATCGTCTCCATGTTGCCCGGCAAGGCGACCGTCGCCGCATCCGGCCATGGCATGTGAACCGCCCTGCAGGCCACCGTCACCTGACTCTCCTCGCACCTCATGCCGGCCATCAGCATCGGAAGCCGTCCTTGCCCGCACCGCCTCGGCAAGGGACATGGGGTCGATGGGCCGTGCGGGCAGCTCCAAGCCATGTGCATGGAGCCCACGGGCAAGCGACAGCATCGGGGAGGAGTCGAGACCGAGGTCGTCGAGCAGGCTGCCGGTGATGAGAAGCTGCGGGGGGCCGTCAAGGCGCACCTGCCCTCCTTCAAGCACCACGACACGGTCGGCAGACACCATCTCATCGGCATCGTGCGTGATGAGCAGGATGCCATGGCCCTGGTCCCGCAGCTGGCCGACCAACCGCCTGAGCTCGCGGCGCCCGACGGGGTCGAGCATCGCGCAGGGTTCATCGAGCACGAGATAGGTGGGACGCATCGCAAGCACGCCCGCGACGGCGAGGCGCTGCTGCTCGCCGCCCGAAAGCGTATGAGGTTCGCGCTGCTCCCTCCCCTCAAGACCGCAGGTCCGGATGGATTCCCCGACCCTGCGCACGATCTCATCACGGGGCAATCCCAGGTTCCCCGGCCCAAACGCGACCTCGTCGGTCACCGACGATGACACGATCTGCGCTGCAGGGTCCTGGAAGACGATGCCGACCCTGCAGCGGACCTGACGCAGGGTCGCTTTGTCAAGGGCGGACAGCCCATCCACGCTCACCCGCCCCGAATCCGGCGCAAGGAACCCGCAGGCGATTCTGGCAAGCGTCGACTTGCCACCGCCGTTGGGCCCGGCAAGGGCGACGCATTCACCGGGGGCAACGGAGAAGGAGACGCCATCGAGCACTGGGGACGGCGCGTCGGGATACGTGAAGGTTATGTCATCGAACGAGAGCATGAACCCCTCTCTCTGGTCCCGGCTATTCTAGTGGAACGTCGTCCGCGATAGATGTAAACCTCTGCACTTTTGCTGGTTTACAATACGTGGCCGGTCATGATCGGATGCCCAACCGCATGATGCGTCGGGCAAAACCCCGCACCTTCTTCGGACAACATCGAATTGCGAGCTTCCCGCAAACGTATCGGCTTGACTACAATGGTGACCATGACCGAGTCATCACAGCTGCCATCCGGACAACAGCAACCGTCGAGCACCCCGTTCTCGGGGATGAGTACCGCACGCACGGTCGCCGCGTTCTGCGTCATGCTCTTCGGGGCGATGTGCGGCGGCCTCGCCCAGACGGCGACCAACACCTCGCTCTCCAGCATCATGGCGGCGTTCTCCGTGCCCGTCACGCTCGCCCAATGGTTGACCACCGTGTACACCCTCTGCTTGGGTGTCGTGATCCCCCTATCGGCATTCCTCTCACGCCGCTTCACGATCCGGCAGCTGTTCCTGTTCGCCATCAGCCTGTTCTGCGTCGGCTCGATGCTCGTATCGTTCGCACCGAACTTCACCATCCTCTTCGTGGGGCGTGCCTGCGAGGCGACGGCCACGGGCATCCTCTACCCCATCATGCAGCTCGTCGCCCTGCTGTATTTCCCGATTGGAAGACGCGGCACCGTGATGGGTATCGTCGGCCTCACGATGGGCTTCGCACCCAACATCGGCCCGACGATCGCGGGACTGCTCGACACCACCTTCGGCTGGAGGGCCTGCTACCTGTTCCTGAGCGTCTATGCAGCCTGCGTCCTCGTGCTCGGACTGCTCTTCGTCCGCTGGGACAGCCGCACGCTCGACCCCGAGGCGAGCGGCTTCGACGTCCCCTCGCTGCTGTTCTCGACGATAGGGTTCGGGTCCCTGCTGCTCAGCTTGTCGAACGCATCCTCGCAACCGGTCGCGAGCGTGCTCGTCTGGCTTCCCCTGCTGGTCGGAATCGCCTGCCTCGTCCTCTTCACCAGACGGCAGCTCACGCTCGAGCACCCCTTCCTCAACCTGCAGGTGTTCAGATGGCGTCAGTTCACGATAGGAACCTGCATCATCTGCATGCTCTTCGGTGCCTTCATAGGCGTATCGCTCGTCATCCCCCTCCATATCCAGGAGGTCCTGATGCGCAGCTCTCTGGAGTCAGGACTCGTCCTGCTCCCCGGAACGATCGCCGCAGCGGTAGCGAGCCCGCTGGCGGGAATCCTCATGGACCACATCGAAGCGCGGTACGTGATGCTCGGAGCCGCGATGGTCCTCGTCGTCAGCACCTTCATGCTGGTCGATATGGGGAACGTGGAGTCCCTGCGATACCTTGCAACCTGGCAGTGCCTGCGCACCTTCGGCATCTCGGCGCTCATCATGCCGGTGACCACCTGGAGCGTGAACACCCTCGACAAGCGTCTCATGGCAGATGGCACGTCGGTGACCAACGCGCTCAGGCAGATCGCTGCAGCCGTGAGCACCACCGCCATGGTGCTCATCATGACCGC
>OMSY01000145.1 GCA_900313875.1 uncultured Actinomycetes bacterium | reverse complement strand
CCGACCGTCACCGTCGTCGAATCGGGGCCGCTGCATGGACGTCCGCTCCATTCCCTGGTGGACTGGATCCGCAACACGCTCTCGCCCGAGGTCATCGCCATGCGCAGGCACCATGACCGTATGGTCAAGGAACGCTACGAGCTGGATGACGTCGATTCCGCGAACAGCGCATGGGCGAGCGTGCAGTTGGTCCGCGATGTCCATCGGCCGACGGCATCCTATTACATCGAACGGATCGTCGATGGCTTCATCGAGTTGCATGGCGACCGCATGTTTGCAGATGATGCCGCGATCATGGCGGGCGTGGGATGGATCGAGGGGCATCCGGTCACGGTGATCGGCCAGGAGAAGGGTGCCGACCTGCAGGAGCGCATCCGCCGCAACTTCGGCTGCCCGCAGCCCGAGGGCTACCGTAAGAGCCTGCGGTTGATGCGGCAAGCTGAGAAATTCAACCGGCCCATCGTATGCCTGGTGGACACGCAGGGAGCGTTCTGCGACACCGGGTCGGAGGAACGCGGGCAGGGGAATGCCATCGCGGACAACCTGCTGGCCATGGCGGGCCTGAGGGTGCCGGTGATCTCCGTGCTGATAGGCGAGGGCGGTTCGGGTGGCGCACTGGCGTTGGCCGTCGCGAACCGCGTGGGGATGCAGGAGCATGCGGTGTATTCCGTGCTCTCGCCCGAGGGGTTCGCCTCCATCCTGTGGAAGGACCGCTCGCGTGCCGCCGATGCTGCGGCGAGCATGCGGATGAACGCCGACCAGGTGCGCGCCATGGGCGTGGTGGATGATGTGCTGTCCGAAGGCGATGAGCCCGCACATGTGAATCCCAGCCAGGCTTGCGAGGTGTTGCGAGGCTATCTCGTGGACACCTTGGACTCGTTTGCCGAGGTGGACCCCGAGGAACTGGTCCGCCAACGTCACGAGCGCTTCGCACGGTACTGATCGGCCAAGGCGACAGCGGGACGATGCGGGAAACGACGCATCGCTTCCGGGGAAGCGCAGATGGCACAGGTGGATGATGTGCCATCGCCGCAATCGGTGTGCGCAGTTGGCCTCGCGCCCCGGTTTTTCCAACAAAACCCCCGGTCGCGGAAGCCGTCCGTCCAACTGTGTCACTGATTCATCCAGGCCTCCACATTTCCTCCGCACATCCTGCTCGGGCTTCCCATCTCGCATGCATGGCATGCCCCTCCCCGGGAGCAGCGTGCTCCCGCACCCCATCCCCGTGCCGATTGGAGTGACCTTCGGCTGATTGCGTGGCTTTGGCAGCGCATGATACACTCCACGGAAAGAAGCTTCCTGGGGAGGGTGATGCTCATGGACACCACCGTCGACCGGCGGTTCTTCATCAAGCTGTTGGCGGGGTCTGCCGCCGTTGCGGGTATCGGGCTCACCGTTCCCAAGGGCATGACCGGGTTGGTCGATGTCGACCGGCAGGTGCGCCCGCGTCTGCGTTCCGATCTCCGTGTCGTCCCCACTGCGCAGGGAGCCGATATCCTCGCCGAGGGCATGCTGGTCTCCACGGTCAACCACGAGGGTGCCGCCCTTCTCGGTCTTGCCGACGGCAGGACCTCCCTCGCCGACATCTGCGCCCATGCCGAGTGCGGTTCGGCTTCGGATATCGCCACGTTCTTCATCACGCTGAGCTCTTCCGGGATGCTGGAGGAGCAGCTCGCCGTCCAGATGGTCGAGAAGAGGGTCGAGAAGCATGTCAGCCCGGCGCGAACTGTTCATACTGCCACTTGATGAAGGTGCCGACGCCGGTTCCCTGGTCTATGCGCCCCTGCGTCCTGCCGTTGCCCGCATCAACGATGCGGCGGCCGATGCCGTGCGTCGTTTTCTAGATGGTGCGGACCTGCGGCCCGATGAGCGGGACGTCATAGCATATCTGGAGGAGCACGGGTTCTTCGAGGAGCGGGAACCGCCTGCCTCCGTCCCGGCGGGCAAACCGGTTCAGGTCACGCTGTTCCTGAGCGATGGATGCAACCTGCGCTGCCGCTACTGCTATGCCGGCGCTGCGGAGCAGCGCCATGTCATGCCCGAGGAGGTCGGCCGTGCCGCCATCGACCTCGTGTGCGGCAATGCGGTCGAGCTCGGGGAGCCGTCCTTCGTGGTGGGGTTCCATGGCAACGGCGAGCCCTTCACCGCGTTTCCCCTGATGCAAGGTCTCTGCACGTATGCCCGTGAGTGCGCCGACCGTTCCGGCGTGGAGGTGCGTTTCTCCATAGCGACCAACGGTGCCCTCGACGAGGGGCAGCGGCGGTTCCTCGCAGACACCTTCGACAGCATCAACATCTCCTTCGACGGCTTGCCGGGATTCCAGGACCGTCAGCGCCCCCTCGCCTCGGGCGGGGGCAGCTTCGACGTCGTCGACGGGACCCTGCGTTTCCTGGAGGGACGCGGCACCCCCTATGCGATCCGTGCGACGGCGACGGCGCAGAGTGCGCCCCATGTCGACGATATCCTTGCATTCGTCGGTGAGCATTATCCTTCCTGCACGATGGTGCACGTCGAGCCCCTGTGGTCATGCGGGCGCTGCCTGCAGAGCGGGGAGGAGCCGCCGGATGTGCGGGATTTCATAGAGAGCTTCATCCGTGCCCGCGACCTGGTGGAGCGCAAACACGGGGCGGGCGAACCTTGTCCGCGTATCTACTTCTCCTCGGCGCGGGACGATGCCTGCACGGACATGTTCTGCAGCGTCGGTGCCGATGGGTTCACCATCACGGCGGAAGGCGACGTGACCGCCTGCTTCGAGGTGGGGAGCCGTGACGACCCACGTGCCGGTCGGTTCCATTACGGGACCTACGATGCCGACAGGTCAGGATTCGTCTTCGATGGGGCCAAGCGCGCATCGCTCCATCGGTTGAGCGTCAACAACATGCCGTTCTGCGCGGATTGTTTCTGCAAGTTCAGCTGTTCGGGGGACTGCCCGGCGAAGGTGCTGGGAGTCCGGGAGCCCGAGGAGCATCGGGGCAGCGAGCGCTGCGAGATCACCAGGGCGCTCGCGTTCGACCATCTGAAGAGGACGTTACGGGATGCCGAGAGGGTGTACGGAGGGGAACCGACATGAGCAAGGATAACAAGAACGCTGGTCAGGGCACCGATGACATGGTGCTTCCCAAGCCGATCGTCGAGATCGTCGTGGACGGCAACACCATCACCAAGCCGGGGATGAAGACCGTCATACTGGATGCGGAATCACCGCAGCGGGAGGGGTCGCCGGTGCTCGAGACCTACGGCATGGCGTCGGTTCCCGTCTGCACCTGCGACAAGGTCTGCACCTGTGAGAGCGTGTGTGGGACGAACAAGCCCAGCAGCTCGGGCAGCAGCGGCAGCCGTCCCAGCGGTACGACCACCGTGCCGGGAGGCTGTACCTGCAACAAGGTCTGCACCTGCAACCTCATCTACCGGTGAGAGGGGGTACCCGATGGCAAGGTTGAAGGAGATGGGCACGGGGAAGAAGGTCATCTTCCTCATCGTCGTCCTGGTTTTCGCCCTGGTCGGGGTGGCCGTCGCGATGGAGCAGGTGAAACAGTACCATTACTCCTCCGACAGCCTTGCGGTCCAGACGAAGCAGGCCGCGAAGGAACAGAGCGCGCAGTCCGCCTGTGCCACCGGCAAGACCGCCTACAACGAGGGCAACTTCCCGAAGGCCGAAGCGTACTGGAGGCGTGCCGTCGAGCTCAACGACAGATCGCAGGCCGAGGATGACAAGCAAGCCAACAGGTCCTACGCATATCGGAACAACGTCGCGCTCGCCTTGCTCCAGCAGGAGCGCAACGAGGAAGCGTACGAGGTCCTTTCCGACCTGTACGGGAGCATCTGGTCCTCCAAGTACCGGGGGTCGGAGTACCAGCAGTTCTGCGTCATGCTCAACTACATGGTCGCAGCGCATGCATGCGGGAAGCCCTCGACCAGCATCGAGGATGCCGCCACACACGTCCAACGTCTCCGTGCCATGGCCGATGCGGGACCGGGCGAGCATACGCAGCTGCTCCTGGCCATCTATTACAACGCGATCTACATGGACATGGAACT
>OMSY01000212.1 GCA_900313875.1 uncultured Actinomycetes bacterium | reverse complement strand
TCGTCGTAGATGTAGAGCTTGGCAACATCACCCGGAATGGTGTGACCACCCAGATGCTGGCCAAAGGCACCGTAGGCACCGTACTCGTTCGGCAGCATGCCCATGTACTCGCCATCTTCAAGCGACCAGGTCTGCGGCTGCGGAAGCTTGCTCTCGACCTCGCGGAGCTCTTCGGGTGCCCAATCGGGCAGCAGCTCGGTCGCCAGACCAGCCTTAGGACGATCCAGACGCTCGCCCTTGTAGGTGAGCATGACGTCGTGATAGCGCTTGAGGCCGGTGCCTGCGGGGATGGGCTTGCCGATGATGACGTTCTCCTTCAGGCCACGCAGGAAGTCCGTCTTAGCCTCGATGGCTGCATCGGTGAGAACCTTCGTGGTCTCCTGGAAGGATGCGGCCGACAGCCAGGAGTCAGTGGCGAGCGATGCCTTGGTGATACCGAGGAGGAGCGGGGTCGCGATAGGTGCGCGGCCAGCTTCCGCGGTGATGCGCTCGGCGGTACGCTCGAACTCGAGCTTGTCGACCTGACGGCCGGGCAGGTACTCGGAGTCACCCGCATCGACGACGGCCACCTTGCGGAGCATCTGACGTGCGATGACTTCGATGTGCTTGTCGTTGATAAGAACGCCCTGGGACGTGTACACGTCCTGGACCTGCTGGACGATGTAGCGCAGCGTGGTCTTGGAGTCGGTCAGACGGAGCAGGTCATGCGGGTTGATGGAGCCCTTGGTGAGCTGCATACCGACGGTGACCTCGCACCCATCCTCAACACCCGGGAGCATAGTCGCACGCGGCGAAACCTGATACTCCTTGAAGTTGCCCTCCTGGTCGGAGATGGTGAGGATCTTGGAGTTCTTATCGCCAGAAATCTGGAGCGTGCCGGCAATCTCCGCGAGCACTGCCTGGCCCTTGGGCTTGCGGGCCTCGAAGAGCTCGGTAACACGCGGGAGACCGTGGGTGATGTCCTCGCCTGCAACGCCGCCGGTGTGGAACGTACGCATCGTCAGCTGCGTGCCCGGCTCACCGATGGACTGTGCGGCGATGATGCCGACCGCGGTGCCGATGTTGACCGGACGGGCAGCGGCAAGATCCCAGCCATAGCACTTCTGGCAGACGCCGCGGTGCGCGTGGCAGGTCATGACGGTGCGGATGACGACCTTCTCGATACCTGCGTCGGCGAACTCGCGAATCTGCTTGACAGAGCCGATGTACTCGCCAGCGTCGAGCAGGATCTCACCGGTGGTCGGGTCGGCAACCGGCTCGAGCAGGCAACGGCCAACGAGGTTCTGATCGATCTCGCCCTTGGCAGTCAGGAGGTCATAGGCGATGCCGTCATCGGTGCCGCAGTCGAGTTCGCGGACGATAACGTCCTGGGCAACGTCGACGAGACGGCGGGTGAGGTAACCAGAGTCAGCCGTACGGAGTGCGGTGTCGGCGAGACCCTTACGGGCGCCGTGCGTCGAGATGAAGTACTCGAGAACGGACAGGCCCTCGCGGAAGTTCGCCTTGATGGGACGGTCGATGATCTCGCCCTTCGGGTCGGACATGAGGCCTCGCATACCAGCAAGCTGGCGAATCTGCTTGACGTTACCACGAGCGCCGGAGAACGCCATCATGTAGATGGGGTTGAACTTGTCGAAGTTCTCGGCCATCGCGTCGCCGACCTCGTCGGTCGCACCGTTCCAGATGTCGACGACGTTCTTGTGGCGCTCGTCGGAGCTCATGAGACCGAGCTCGTAGTCGGCGTCAACGGCAGCGACCTTCGCCTCGGCAGCATCGAGGATCTCCTGCTTGGAGGGCGGGATGGTCGCGTCGTAAACGGAGACGGTGACGCCAGCAAGCGTCGCGAAGTGGAAGCCGAGGCTCTTCAGACCGTCGAGGATATCGGGAACCTCGGAGAGGTCATAGGTGTTGCAGACATCTTCGACGAGACGGGAGATCTCCTTCTTGTCCATACCGTAGTTGATGAAGGAGTGGCCCTTGGGGAAGACCTCGTTGAAGATGATGCGGCCGATGCTCGTCTCGAGACGGGTGCCCGCCTTGTGCAGCTCGGTTTCACCCGCGGCGGTCTCGACCAGGGTATCTTCGGTGAGACGGACCTGAATGCGTGCCTGGAGGTCGACGTCAGCGTGGGACTCGTAGGCGTTGATGGCGTCCTTGAAGTCCACGAACGAGCGACCCTCGCCCGGGAAACCATCACGGACGGCGGTCAGGTAGTACATACCGATGACCATGTCCTGAGACGGGATGGCGAGCGGACGGCCATGGGCCGGCGACTTGATGTTGTTCGTCGACAGCATGAGCACGCGGGCCTCGGCCTGTGCCTCGGAAGACAGGGGCACGTGGACGGCCATCTGGTCGCCGTCGAAGTCAGCGTTGAATGCGGTGCACACGAGCGGGTGCAGGCGGATGGCCTTGCCCTCGACGAGGATCGGCTCGAACGCCTGGATGCCGAGACGGTGCAGGGTCGGTGCACGGTTGAGGAGCACCGGATGATCCTGGATGACCTCTTCGAGGACGTCCCAGACCCTGCCGTCGTTCTCCTCGATCATCTTCTTCGCCGCTTTGACGTTGGCTGCGTATTCAAGCTCGACCAGACGCTTCTGGACGAAAGGCTTGAAAAGCTCGAGCGCCATGGGCTTGGGCAGACCGCACTGGTGGAACTTGAGGTCAGGACCGACGCAGATGACGGAACGGCCAGAGTAGTCGACGCGCTTGCCGAGCAGGTTCTGGCGGAAACGGCCCTGCTTGCCCTTGAGCATGTCGGAGATGGACTTCAGGGGACGGTTGCCGGGACCCGTGACGGGACGACCACGACGGCCGTTGTCGAACAGGGCGTCGACCGCTTCCTGGAGCATGCGCTTCTCGTTGTTGACGATGATCTCAGGCGCGTTGAGGTCGAGCAGCCTCTTGAGTCGGTTGTTACGGTTGATGACACGACGGTAGAGGTCGTTGAGGTCGGACGCGGCAAAGCGACCGCCCTCCAGCGGCACCATGGGACGCAGCTCGGGCGGAATGACCGGGATGACGTCCAAGATCATGTTGGTGGGGTCGTTGCCGCCCTTGAGGAAGGCGT
>OMSY01000144.1 GCA_900313875.1 uncultured Actinomycetes bacterium | reverse complement strand
GCACAGGAGCTCATCGACAAGCTCATCGCCACGTTCGGTGACGAGCGCAAGGTGCCCATCAACGACCTGCGTGCACAGAGCGATCCCGATCTCGCCGAGATCGCGGATTACATCTACAACAACGTGTTCCTGTATTACACCCAGAAGCAGTGGGGTCTCACGCCCGAGCAGGTGGACCCCTCGGTGACGGCACGCGTCCCGGTCTTCATCTCCGATGACAACCGTTACTTCCAGGACCCATACCAGGGCATTCCCGCCAAGGGTTACACCGCCATGTTCGAGAACATGCTCGACCATCCGGGTATCGAGGTGCGCACCTCGACCGATGCACGTGATGTGCTCGAGTTCGTCGAGGGCGAGGATGGCACGCATGCGATCCTCTTCGAGGGTGCTCCGTTCGCTGGTACGGTCGTCTACACCGGTCCACTCGATGAGCTTTTCGACCTGCGTTTCGGACGTCTGCCGTACCGTTCGCTCGATTTCGATTTCGAGACGCTGCCCCAGGAGCGTTTCCAGCCGCGTGGCACCATCAACTACACGGTGAGCGAGGACTTCACCCGCATATCGGAGTTCAAGTATTTCTCTGCCCAGGATATCCCCGATGCGACCACCATCGTGCGCGAGTATCCGCGTGCCTACACAGGTGAGGCGGGGCAGATTCCGTATTACGCCATCATCTCCGATGAGAACCGTGCACACTACGAGCGTTATCTCGAGCTTGCGAACGCCTATCCCAACTTCCATCCCCTCGGGCGCCTTGCAGAGTATCGGTATTACAACATGGATGTCATCTGCCTCAAGGCGCTCGAACTGGCTGATGAGCTGCTCGCCTGATGTCGGGATGCCGTGACCTGCGGTCCTGATGTCATTTCATCATGAAGCTGCTCACCTACACCATACCGTGCTACAACTCATCGGCGTACATGGACCATTGCATCTCGTCGCTGCTTGCGACCGCGGTGCCTGGGGAGGTCGAGATCGTCATCGTCGATGATGGGTCGACCAAGGATGACACGGCTGGGAAAGCAGACGATTGGCAGCGACGTCACCCCGGTCTCATCCGTGTGGTGCATCAGGAGAACGGCGGGCATGGCGAGGCCATCAACGCGGGACTGCGCAATGCCACAGGACGTTACTTCAAGGTGGTGGATTCCGATGACTGGGTCTGCGAGGATGCTTCCCGACAGGTCCTCGAGGTTCTGCGTCGTCATCATTCAGACGATGACTGCCTGGACCTCCTCATCTCGAACTACGTCTACGAGCATCAAGCGGATGGAGCCGTGAAGGTCATCCGATACACCAACGCCTTGCCGGAGAACCGGGTGTTCGGCTGGGATGACATGCGGCGTTTCCTGCCGTCGCAGAACCTGCTCATGCATTCCCTCATCTACCGCACCGAGGTGCTTCGAGGGTGTGGCTTCGAGCTACCGAAGCATACATTCTACGTGGACAACATCTATGCATACACGCCCTTGCCGCATTGCAAGAGGATCTATTATCTGAATTGCGACTTCTACCGGTATTTCATCGGACGGGATGACCAGTCGGTCAACGAACGCGTCATGGTGCAGCGTATCGACCAGCAACTGAAGGTCACGCGTATCATGATTGACAAGGTCGATCTCTCCAAGGTGCGTTCACGGCGGCTGCGGCAGTACATGACCGGGTACCTGGCGATGATGATGGCGATCTGCACGGTGTTCTCTCTGTTGTCCGACCGGCCTGACAGGCTGCAGTTGAGGGATGGGATCTGGGAGCACCTCAGGGAACGTGATGAACGGCTGTACCGTCGGATCCGCCATAGCCTGGTCGGATCTGCAAGCTCGCTTCCGGGCAGCATGGGACGTCGTGTCTCCATCATGCTGTATAGGATGGCGCAGAGGATCTTCAAGTTCAACTGATGGCCGATGGGACAATGGGGACGTAGGTTGCTCCAGGGTGCAGCCTTGGGGAGGCTACGAGCCCATGGAGATGTACCCGTAGCCTCCGGTCGCGTTGGCCACGGCGCTGCGGATGGCGAGCTCGCAGGCGTTCGCAGCGAGGATGCCAACACCATCGACACCCGCAGGTCTCGCTCCTGTTGCGAGGACGAAGACCGCATCACCGTCGTTGCTCGTGTGGACAGGTCTGATCGCGCGAGCATAGCCATCATGGGTGACCTGTGCCACCTTGGTGCACTGTGCTTTCGTGAGCTGTGCGTTGGTCATGATGCAGGTGATGGTCGTGTTGGTGGTGAAGGGGAGGTCGCTCAGCGTGACGCAGGCCTCCTCCGCCTGCTCGACGCTGACGAGGTTGAAGCCATCTTCGGCCAGGGCACCCGCCATCGGGAAACCCTCTCCATCGATGACGATACCCAGGGCATTCACCACTGATACGGCTGCGACCTGCAGTCCGTCATGCTCGAGGCCAGAGACCCCGAGACCGCTCTTCATGCAACGTGCGGGTCCGAACATCTTGCCTATGGTCGCCCCGCATCCAGCACCGACGCAGCCCTCCTCGACTGCAGTGGTGTGTGACGCAGCCTCGCATGCCTCGTATCCCATGGCCTTGTCCGGTCGGATGTCCGCCCGCCCGCAGGCGAGGTCGAAGATCGAGGCGGCGCAGACGATGGGCACCTTCGCAACACCTGTATCGAATCCAACTCCCTGTTCCTCGAGCCACTCCATGGCGCCCGAGGCGGCATCGAGTCCGAATGCGCTGCCGCCCGAGAGCATGACCGCATGGATCTGCTGGACCATCTTCTCAGGGGAGAGCAGGTCGGTCTCCCGGGTGGCTGGTCCGCCCCCGCGCACATCGACTCCAGCGACGGCGCCATCCTTGCAGATGACGACCGTGCAGCCGGTGCCCGCCTCGACGTCCGTCGCGTGTCCGATCGCAATGCCTTCTATGTCAAGTGGTGATATCGTGCGCATGGTCGCTCCTGATCATCTGCCGACGTCTTCTCGATAATACATGGAAACATGCCGTCTTCGGCCGGTCACTCCTCATGATAGCGGTCTCATCCAATCCGTTCGACGGGTCAGCTCGACCGAACCCTCTTCAATGGGATCGTTTGCAGTCGTCCTGTACATGGGTTCCATATCACAACCTTGAGAGGTGAACCACCGTCTCCACGTGGGGCGTCTGCGGGAAGAGGTCGACGGGGGTGACGTGCTCCATCGTGTAACAGCTATGACACAGCATCTTGAGGTCCCGGGCGAGGGTCGCCGGGTCGCAGGACACGTAGATGATGCGTTCCAGTCGCGCCTCGCAGAGCGCATCGACCACGGGGACGGCAAGGCCGGCACGGGGCGGGTCGACGAGGCATGCATCTGCTGGACCAAGTGCCGGGAGCTCGCGCGCCACGTCGCCGCCGACTATCCGCACGGGGGCGCCGCTGTGCCGGAGGTTGCGCTTGAGGTCCCGTACCGAGGAGGCGGCGGACTCGATGGCGACCACTTCGTCGGCGATGCGTGCAAGGGGCAACGTGAAGGTGCCCGCCCCGCAGTACAGGTCGAAGACACGCTGCGGGGACATGCCGTCCAGATGACCGAGGGCCACCTGCCTGAGAGCTTCCGCCGCGGCGGTGTTGACCTGGAAGAACGAGGGTGCGGAGAATGCCAGCAGGTCGCGGTCGAGGCGCTCGTGCCAGCATCCCTTGCCGGCGAGCACCTCGACACCGGTCACGCGACGCGCCTTCCGCTGTCCCTTCACGAGCACACGCACGATGCTCGAGGGGTTCTGGACGCTCGACAGTACCTGGGCGGCCGCCTTGCGGGGGAAGGCCCCCGGTGCTCCCCAGAGTGCGAGTTCAAGCTCGCCGGTGCGCCGGGAGACGCGGACGCCGACACGTGTGAGGTCGAGCGTGCGGCTCGCGTTGCCCTGCAGGTAGCGGAACGCCCCGGTGAGGGCCTTGGGGATAGCGCCGTGCTTCCCGGGGAGCAGCAGGCAACGCTCGATGGGCATGAACCCGCCTTGCGCGGCATGCAGCCCGAGGGAAGGATGCCCACCGGCCTCGAAGTCGAACTCGACCTTGTTGCGGTACCCCCAGGGTTCGGGGGAGGGGATCGTGGGGTCGCAGAGCTCCTCGACGATATCGGTATCGAAACCCCCGATGTGCACGAGGGCACCGACCACCTGTTCGCGCTTGGCCCCGAGCTGGACTTCGTAGGACACCTGCTGCCAGGGGCATCCTCCGCAGAGGCCCGCATAGGGGCAACGGGGTTCCGTGCGGTCAGGGGATGGGGTGAGCACATCGAGCAGCTCGGCACGTGCGAAACGGGCCTTCTCCTCGACCAGGCGCACGTTGACCTCGTCACCGGGGCAGGTGCCAGGTACGAACACGGTCTTGCCATCGGGGAGATGCGCGATACCGTCGGCGCTGTTGGAAAGGCGTTCTATCCTGAGGGTATGGTTGTTTCTCAACGGCACACCTCGATCAGCACCCGTGCCAGCCGGGCGAGAGGGAGACCGACCACGTTGAGGTAGTCTCCCGTGATACGGGATACGAGGAGGGAACCCCTGCCCTGGATGCCGTAAGCACCTGCCTTGTCACGGTACTCGTCGCAGTCGAGATATGCTTCGATGTCCCGGTCCGTGAGGGGATGGAACGTGACCTCGGTGGTCTCCACGAAGGTGTGGGAGGCGGACGGTGCGAGGATGCAGACCCCACTCTTTACCTGATGAGTGCATCCAGAGAGCATATGGATCATCTGGGCAGCGTCGTCACGGTCCTTCGGTTTGCCGAACACATGGTCATCGAGCAGGACGGCGGTGTCGCAGGCCACGATGCAGCGATGGTCGTCTTCGGGGAGCTGTCTGCGCACCCAGGTGGCCTTTGCCCTGGCCACCCTGATGATGGCCTCATCAGGGGACAGGGCGTGGTCCCATGGTTCCTCGTGCTCCGCCGGGATCACGGTGAAGGGGATACCGGCGAGTGCGAAGAGGTCGCGACGTCGTGGCGAGGCGGATGCGAGTACGACCTCGGCAAGCTCGTGCAGGGCGAAGACGGAGGAGGGCATGCTGTCCGTCATGGGCGCTTCCCGATCCCGATGCCATTGTCGAGCATTCTGCTCATCAGGCGGTCTCCACCGCCATGGTCTTGGCCAGTTCCGCCGGGGCCACATCCTCTTCGGCGATCTGGGTCTCCCTCGGCTGTCCGGTCAAGGGGCGCAGGAGCTTCGCCTGCTCACGGAGGTTCGCGATGGCCTCGTCCATGAACACCTGCTGGCATTCGATGCCCTGGCCGTCATCAGGAGCGGGGAGCATGCGGTAGGTGCCGTCGGACTGCAGGATGCGTGCCTTCACATCGTCCTTCAGCTGCACGTCGAGGAAATGCAGAATATGGGCCTTGACCTCATCGGTGACGATGGGGAAGGCGATCTCGACGCGGTGCTCGGTGTTGCGGGTCATGAGGTCGGCGGAGCTCAGGTACAGCGTCATGTCGTCAATCGAGTTGAGGAAGCAATAGATGCGGGCATGTTCGAGGAAACGCCCCACGATGCTCCTGACCGTGATGTTGTCGCTGATTCCGGGTATGCCCGGCAGCAGGCAGCAGATGCCACGGATGATGAGGTCCACCTTCACCCCCGCACGCGATGCCTCGATAAGCTTGTCGATGATGACGAGGTCGGTGAGCGAGTTCATCTTGAAGATGAGCCGTGCCGTCTTGCCGGACCGCGTCTGCTCGATGGCCCTGTCGATACCGTCGATGACCGCACGGCGCAGGCTGACCGGCGCCACGCGCAAGTGGTCGTACGTACCCTCGAGGTTGCCGATCTGCATGTTGCGGAAGAAGGTCGCTGCATCCCTGCCGATATCGGGATTGGCCGTCATGAGCATGATGTCCGAGTACAGACGCGCGGTCTTCTCGTTGTAGTTGCCCGTGGACAGCTGCACGATGCGATGGATGGACCCGCCGAGATCGTAGGTGATGAGGCAGATCTTGCTGTGCACCTTGTAGCCCTCGAATCCGTAGAGGACGTTGCAACCGGCTTCCTCGAAACGCTCGGCCCACTCGATGTTGTTCGCCTCATCGAAGCGGGCACGCAGCTCCATCAGCACGGTCACCTCCTTGCCGTTCTCGGCGGCATGGATGAGATATTCGGCGAGATGCGAGGTATGGTCGAGGCGGTAGAGGGTGATCTTGATGGAGGTCACCTGCGGGTCATGTGCCGCCTCGCGCATCAGGCGGAGGAAGGGGTCGATGGACTCGTAGGGGAAGACGAGCAGGCGGTCCTTCTCCTCGACCTGCTCGCGCATCGGACGGGAGAGGTCGCAGCGTGCGGTCGGTTGCGGCACGAAGGGCTTGTAGAAGAGCTTGCCGGCGACATCCTTGATATGGCGGCCGGCGAGCTCGTATGCATAGGACAGGTCGAGCGGGGCGGCGGAGCGGAAGACCTGTTCGGGAGCGAGTTTCAGGTTCTTGATGAGCATGCCCACCGTCTCATCGGAGAGGTCGTGCTGGACCTCGAGGCGGACCGGGGCGAGACGTGTCCTCTTCTTGAGGATCTTCTTCATGTGCGCACGGTAGTTGAGGTCATCGTCATAGACCTCGGCATCCGGATTGATGTCCGCGTTGCGCGTGACCTTGATGATGCCCTTGTCCACCGGGGTGTACATCTGGAAGATCTGCTCGGCGTACCTGTAGATGATCTCCTCGATGAGGATGTAGCCATGCTTGAATCCGGGCAGGAAGAGCATACGCGGGAGCGTCTGAGGTACCGGGATGATGCCGATGAGGGACTCGCCGGTCTTCTGGTGGCGCAGTCCGATGGCGATGTAGAGCATCCCGTTGACCAGGTGGGGGAAGGGATGCAGGGGGTCGATGATCTGGGGGGAGAGCACGGGAAGCACGTAGTTCTCCGCCCAACGGTCGATGAACTTGCGGTCCGCATCATAGGGGCAGCGGACGACGCCGAACGGCTCGAGCTGCTGTTCGATCTCCGCAAGCAGGGCATCACGCTGCTCGTACAGGGGCCTGCAGGCCTCGAAGATGGCATCGAGCTGCTCACCCGGTGACATGTGGGACTTGTTGTCGATCGGGGGCTTCTTGAGGAGGTTGAGGTCCCCGAGGCTACCGACCCGGATCATGAAGAACTCGTCGAGGTTGCTCGTGAAGATAGACACGAACTTGAGCCGTTCGAACAG
>OMSY01000024.1 GCA_900313875.1 uncultured Actinomycetes bacterium | reverse complement strand
TGTGCTCAAGGATGACGGTCCCTACGGGTTCGAGCCGGAGGGGCCCCGCTTCGATGCAGAGGTCACCGCCGCCATGGATGCCGGTGACTTCATGCGTTTCCTCACCTTCGACGAGGCGTTCTGCGACAACGCCGCCGAATGCGGGCTGCGGTCGTTCCAGATCATGGCGGGCGCGCTCGACGGCAAGGCCGTGACCCACGAGCTCCTCTCCTACGAAGGGCCGTTCGGCGTGGGCTATGGCGTCGCGGCGTTCGAGGTGCAGGGTGAGGATGCGACACGCCATTTCGGCCAGAAGCTCACCGCATCGCTGCGAAACGAGTCCTCGAACCTCAAGGACCGGGAAGACCCCTACGTCCAGCTCGCACGTCTCGCGGTCGAGACGTACATACGCACACGGGAGCGGGCGGTCGTCCCCGCGGAACTACCCGCGGAGCTCATGGAACGACGTGCAGGGGTGTTCGTGTCAATCAAGAAACACCATCGGTTGCGCGGTTGCATCGGGACCATCCAGCCCGCCCGCGCCAACATCGCCGAGGAGATCATCGACAACGCCATCTCCGCCTGCAGCCGCGACCCGCGTTTCATGGTCGTGCAGCCCCATGAGCTTCCCGATCTCGTCTACAGCGTCGATGTGCTTGGCGAGCCGGAGCCGGTGGGAACCCTCGACGAGCTCGACGTGCACCGCTACGGCGTCATCGTGAGCGGCAGCGGCGGCAGGCGCGGGCTGCTCCTCCCCGACCTCGAGGGAGTCGACACCGTCGAGGAGCAGGTGGACATCGCCCGGCGCAAGGCGGATATCTCCGAAGGGGAGCTCATCGAGCTCGAGCGATTCGAGGTGGTGAGACACCCGTGAGCCCTCGAAGGCTGGAACAGGGGTCGGCCCCCTGTCCCAGCTGCCCGGCCCAACCGCAATCCCGCCCACATCACCCTGTCCATATACCGATGAACCGAGGTGGTGAGTCACCATGAAGACCAGCTGCACGCTCTGCCCACACCACTGCGCCCTCGCACCGGGACAGACCGGTCGCTGCCATGCGCGCCGCAACATCGATGGCAAGGTGACCTGCATCAACCACAGCCGCATCACCGCACTTGCCCTCGACCCGATCGAGAAGAAGCCGCTTTATCGTTTCCATCCGGGAACAAAGGTGCTCTCGGTCGGGAGCTTCGGCTGCAATCTCTCCTGCCCTTGGTGTCAGAACCACACGATAGCCACATCCGATGGCCACTCGAATGAGCTCCAGATCGAGACCATCGGCCCTGCGCAAATCGCCCGCTACAGCCTCGAACTCGTCCCGGAAGGCAACATCGGGATCGCATATACCTACAACGAGCCCTTCATCATGTATGAATTCGTGAGGGATTGCGCCCAGCTCGTCCACGACCAGGGTCAGTACAACATCGTCGTGAGCAACGGCATGGTCTGTGAGGAACCCCTACGCGAACTGCTGCCCCTCATCGACGCCCTCAACATCGACTTGAAGGGCTTCACGCAGGATTTCTACGACCTCTGCAGCGGCGACCTCGAGACGGTGAAACGCACGATCGAGATATGTCGCGAATCGGCCCATGTCGAGGTGACCACCCTGGTGATTCCGGAACTCAACGACGACCCCGACCAGGTCGAGAAGGCGGCACGTTGGCTTGCAGGGCTTGACCCCGAGATTCCCTACCACCTCTCGAGGTTCTTCCCCTGTCATCTCATGAACGACCGAGGCCCCACACCGTTGGACACGCTCGAGAAGCTGGCCGAACGGGCGAGACGCCATCTGCGCCACGTGTACCTGGGCAACGTGTAGCAGGGCTGGTGGAAACGGGACAACCTTACCGCATCATCAGGACCGGCACCGCCACAACACGCGGAGGAGGCGCCGGCAGCACCCCCTTGCCCTTGACGATGCCCGTCACCCCGCTTCCGCTATCACATACATGTAGGCGATCATCTCGACCCCGTTGACGCTCACCGGCATGAGCTGACGTTTGTACCCCGTCCCGCGCAACTCGGCGATCCGCAGGTCGCACCGCGACATATCGAAGGGCCGGGGAATGATGGCGACCATGGTGGCTTGGGACTCGAGCTCACGGTCATAGACGAAGTTCCGGTCAGCACCGACCTCATAGAAGTACCCGTTGACCTCGGCACGCACGTAGGTGACGTCATTCCCCAGGACGGGGTCTTCCTTGAGAAAGCTGTAGATGATGATCCGATAGCTCCCCGAACCGAGGAAGTAATAATCCATCAGGTTCTCGAACACGGCCTCGATGACCTGGGTACTCCTTGCCTGCTCCTCCGTCTCCTCCCTGAAAGGTGCGTTCAGATGATGCGCGCGGTTCTTTCCGACAAGGTAGAGCAGCTTGACGAGCAGGCCGAACGGCTGCTCCGCATCGCCACCGTCCCGGACGCTCCTGCAGGCTCCCTTGAAATCGTTGAACAGACGGTAAGGGTTGTCACGCAGGTCGCGGAACACCTGCTCGCCCAGGTCGCGCTGTCTTCCCCGCTCGGCCTCGTCGACGATCGGGGGAATCCCCGTGAGCTCCTGAACGCAGTCAAGCTGCATGAGGGATCTCTTCTCCGAAGAGGAGAGGTTGCGCACGAGCAGCTCGATGAAACGCTGCCCCCCATGTCCCACCCCTTCGTTGCCGAGCCCATGATACAGATCGTACCTACGCGCCAATGCAAGGAAAGCGGAGAAGATCTTGGCGAGACGTCTCGCGGGGTCTTCCTCGAGCAGTGCCCGATTGAAGTGCTCGAGCGTCGAGACGAGACCCTCCTCGCCCTCGGGAAGCCAATGATGACCAGGCAGTTCGAGCGACGAGAGCGTGACGATATCGCTGAGATACCGTTCCTCGATGACCTTGCCGCCCTTCGAGCGTTTCTTCTTGAAGAAACCCATCGGATACCTCCCGTCAGCCACCCGGGAAGCTCCAGGACCTCCCGGTATCAATCGGCATGTTCCCGGTTCCATTCGTATATATCGTGAAGACCCTCGAGCGTGAGGTTCTCGTCGTGGGCAGTGACAGTGGTCGAGAGCGGTGCGACCATTCCGGCCAACCCTCCGGTGGCTATCACGGGAGCCGCATACCCGAGCTGG
>OMSY01000143.1 GCA_900313875.1 uncultured Actinomycetes bacterium | reverse complement strand
GCGAATCAGATCGCCCTGCGGGACTACGAGGTCGCTGCCCGTGAGTTCGCTCCGCTGCTCGGGGCGGGCGACGGGCGGTTCGAAGGGGTCTTTGACGGGAGGTATCTCGGAGTGGAGGTGACGACGCTCTCCCACGATCAAGGCATCCTGGTGACGGCAACCGATCTGAGCGATATCGCGTCGAGGCAGAGGCAGCTCGACAGGAAGGTCGTGCAGCTGGAACAGCTGAGCGCTTCCCTCGACGAGGAGAGACGGAACATCGATGCATATCTGGAATCCCTGCAACAGATGCGGGGGGCGGGGAGTGGAATCGGTCTTGCCACCGGGGTGTATGACGATATCAACCGGACCGTCGATACCATCGAGGCCAACCTCATCATGGCCCAGGAGGGGCCGGACGGTGCGGCGAGAGCCCTCGAGGACAACCTCCGTCTGACCCGGGAGTGCGTCGCGCGCATCCGCGAGACGGTCGCGCAGCTCAAGGGAGGCTCCTGATGGAGGGGATGAGACAGGCTTTCCTTGCGTTGCCGGACACGGTCATCATCACGGATGCGTACTGGTACATCCTCGACTTCAACCATGCCGACCCTTTCGACTCGCTTCGCAGAGGCGTGAAGCTCACGCGTTACATGCCGGATTGCACCTCACCGCTTGAGGATGGGTACCGTTGCGGTGGCAGGATGTACAGTCGCAAGGTCGCGCCGGTCCGTGAGCACGGCCATCATGTGGGTTATATCGTGTACCTGGTCGACATCACCAGGAAGATGGAGCTCGTCGAGGAGCTCCACAGGAAGAGCATGGAGCTGGAACGGTTGACCGCGGACCAGGCTCAGGCGAATGCCGAGCTGGAGGAATGTGCCCGTCAGGCCGAGGAGCTCTCTGCGCGCTCCGAGCGGACGCGGGTTGCACGCAACATCCATGACGATGCCGGCCATGCCATCACTGCCCTGCATGCCATCTCGCAGATGTGCCTGCAGATTGGAGATGGGGACCCCGAACGATACGCTGCACTTCTTGCCGAAGGGCGTGCCATCTGCGAGAAGGTCCGGTCAGGGCATCAGCGCCAGGTCCCCCGGAACCTTCATGAGCTTCTGGAGGAGTTCGAGCGCAAGAGCCTCTTCCCCGTCAAGACGGTCGTGCACGGGGAGGGCGAGGGGCCGTTCATCAGGTCCTTGTACGGGGTCATCGGCGATATCTGCAGGGAGGCGTATTTCAACACCCTCTCGCATTCCCTGGCGGAGAACCTGCTGATCGAGGCGGACGTGGGGACCGGGTGGCTGAGGTTGAGGGTCTTCGACGACGGGAGATTCCGAGGCGGGCTCGAACCAGGGTTCGGGCTGTTGACGATGATGGAGAAGGTGCGGTCGACTGGCGGGACCATCGTGTTCCATGCACAGGAAGGCGATGGGTTCGGCATCATCGCGGAATGGCAGGTGTCAGAAGATGGATAGGATCAGGGTCGTGCTTGCGGATGACCATCCGTTGCTCACGATGGGGCTCGAGCTGGCCATCGAGGGCTGGGACGAGTTCGAGGTGGTCGGCGTCGCCTCCAACGGCGCGGATGTGGTCGAGCTGTGCCTGCGGCTCTCACCAGACCTTGTGGTCGTGGACATGCAGATGCCGGAGCTTTCGGGAGGCGAGGCGATTGCGCGGATCAAGGCTGCTCTTCCCGATACCCATATCCTCGTCCTGACGACCTTCGATGACGAGGAGACGGTAGCCGAGGCGATGGATGCGGGTTGCGACGGTTTCCTGTTGAAAGCGATAGAGCAGGAGAGGCTGAGGGCGTCCATGCTCTCCATCGCCAACGGTATGAGTGTGTTCGACAAAGCCGCCATCTCCACCATGAGGCGACGGGCGGAGGCTGACTCCAAGTCGGATTTCACCGCACGTGAGCGGGAGATCATGCGTCATATCTGCAATGGGATGACGAACATCGAGATCGCGAACGAACTGGTCCTGCGGCCGGGCACGGTGAAGAACCTGGTGTCGCTGCTGCTGAGCAAGACCAACTGCGTCAGCCGCGCCCAGCTCGCCCGCTATGCGATCGACCATCATCTCGTGGACTGAAGCTGGGAAATACCCACGCCAGCCCATGTAAGGCTCTCATCCTTCATCCAGTGTGTGT
>OMSY01000114.1 GCA_900313875.1 uncultured Actinomycetes bacterium | reverse complement strand
TATGGCATCACAGCTCATGATGGCGTTTCTGGGCCTCCACGAACTCATGGAGGATCATGAACGCGCAGATGCCCTCGAGGACCTCGATGGTGGCGTCGGGTTGCCTGACGACATTGGAGACCCCGAAATCGGAAAGGAGCCTCAGGTTCGCATGGTCGAGATTCCATTTCATGCCCGTCTCGCTCACCAGGGCGGTTCCACCGAGCGCGATGAGCGACACCGTACGTCCGATGTACCGATCCTCAAGGAACGCATCGACATCGGGATACCGTGATTCGATCTCATCGAAGGCGAAGCGTGCAGGCGCGGCAAGCATGAACAGGATATACGAATCCTCATATATCACGGGATCGAGCTCATATGCATGGCATAGCGAACCGAGCACGGCGAGCATATGGTCGAGCCGTCCCCCGCTCACGCAGGTGAGTGCCACGGAGTAGCTGCGGTCATCGAGCATCCCTGCCGCTTCCTTCGACTTGCAGTCACCCTTGCAGTACAGGAGCGCAAGCTCGAGGTCCGTCTCGTCCTTGTCTGCAGGAAAGGTCAGGAACTCGGCACCGCATGCACGTGCATAGTCCAGCGCCTCATCGGTGACCGAATCGAAGTCGCCCACCACGAGGTCGATCCGCACACCCGCCTGCATGCAGATACCGCACCCCGCATCACATGCCAGCACCTTGCGGGCACCCGATGCAAGCGCTACCAGCAGTTCGGGCGAGGAGGGTTCGGGGGAACCCCCCACTATGAGGACGTCGCTACTGCGCGGTGGCAAGGATCTGCTCTTTCCTTTGCTTGAATTCACCGGAAAGGATGCGCTTCACGGCATCCTCGAAGCCGAGTCGATCGAGGGTCGTCTCCAGACGCTCGCCCGGCTCGCCGTTCTCGATATAGTAGAGGATGGTGTTCTCGATGAAGTCGCAGACCTCGTCCTGACTCGTGAAGAAGTGGTTGACCTGGGTACCCTCCCTGGTCTTCTTCCCCCAGCGACCACCCACGAAGACCTTCATGCCGTTCTCCGCCTCGGGGACCACACCGAAGGGGCACTTGCCGATGCAGCGTCCGCACCACAGGCATTCCTTCTTGACCATCAACTTGCCGGCGATGATCTCGCAGCAGTCGATGGGACAGGCTTCCATGATCTTGCACTTCGCGCAACCGCGGCACAGGCGCGTATCATAGACGGGCTTGTTCGCACCGACGATACCGATATCGTTGATGGTCGGCTTGATGCAGTTGTTCGGACAACCGCCGACGCCGATCTTGAACTTCTTGGGAACCTTGTAAGGACGATACCCCTCGTAGAACTCACGATGGATGCGCTCGGAAAGCTCGAACGTGTCGATGTTGCCGAAGTGACAGATGGTGCCCTTGCAGCTCACGACTGGACGCACCCTCGGACCGGTGCCACCGACTGCAAGGCCGGCCTCGGCCAAGGCCTTCTCGAATGGCTCGATGTTGTCGTAGTGGATGCCGGGAATCTCGAAGGTGAGACGGGATGTGAGGGTCACCATACCCTCGCCATATCTATCAGCTGCCTCGACGAGCCCCCGCACCTGCTCTGTCGTGACACGACCGTTGACCGTGATGACACGGGCGCTGAAGCAATCGGTGCCGACGTTGCGCAGATACCCCCTACCCTTGACCGCGGCGGCCATTTCAGGTGTGACAGTGGTTGCCATGATGGTTACCTCATCTCCTTGAACCGTCCTTGCCCAGACGTGTGCACGGCGCCGGTGCCTCGGAACGACCGCATCCAGACCATCTGGAGCCTCCTGATGACATTATACGTGCTGTCTTCCTATGCAAAAAGGTGATTCCGTCTCTCCGGAGCGGTTGACCCGGCAATCTGTAACTTGACATAATGACGCGATATTGTATAGGATGTTGCGGACAAAGGTACGAAGGGGCGCACCACCTCGGGTGCGGGCCTTCGTACCTTTTTTCATAAGGATGGGAGTACGGTTTGATTCAACTCAATGGCCAGGAACAGGATATCGCGGATGGCATCACCCTCAAGGAGGTGCTGGAGGAGGCTGGATACCGCCTGGACATCATCGCCGTACAGGTCAACGGGGACATCATCTCGAAAGACCGGTATGCTTCCTATCGCCTGACGGATGGCGACGATATCGATGTCGTCGCATTCGTTGGAGGTGGCTGTTAGGTGGCTGCCACGCCTTACGGGAAGGTCTCCACACCGGAAGCGTACGACTTCGCCTGTTTCGAGGGAGCCCTGCGTGAACGTATCGGAGATGCTTTCGATGTGCTGCAGTCCGCCCAGGTGACCATCATGGGCTGCGGTGGACTCGGTTCGAACATCGCGGTGTTCCTCGCACGTTGCGGTGTCGGGCACCTCCACCTCATCGATTTCGACCACGTGGAGGCATCCAACCTCAACCGGCAGCAATACCGCGTGTGCGACTTGGGGCGTCCCAAGACAGAGGCCCTTGCAGACCTCCTGCATGCCATCAACCCCTTCATCGACACGAAGGTGGACCAGGTGGAGGTGACGGACGACAACCTGAGAGACCTGCTCGAAGGTGCTGACGTCATCTGCGAGGCGTTCGATTCGCCCGCCGCCAAGGCAATGCTCGTCAACGGCGCACGGCTTCATTTCCCAGAGGTGCCTCTCGTATCGGGCATCGGCATGGCGGGCAACGGTCCGGCGAAC
>OMSY01000140.1 GCA_900313875.1 uncultured Actinomycetes bacterium | reverse complement strand
GCCGAGCGGGTCGTGATGCCGGACAGCTTCACCGCGCTTGATTACATCGCCGCCAAGATGGAATGGATACTCGACGGTCTCAAGCTCTATCCTGACAACTCCCTTGCCAACCTGCATCGTACCCGTGGTCTCATCTTCTCGAGCAAGGTGCTCCTTGCGCTCGTGGATACCGGCATCACCCGTGAGGCCGCCTATGCGATAGTCCAGCGCAACGCCATGGCGGTCTGGGCGGATATCCAGCAGGCGGCCGAGGGGCCGACCTACCGCGAGCGGCTCGAGGCGGATGAGGAGGTCACGCTCACCACCGAACAGCTCGATGAGATCTTCGACCCATGGGGGTTCCTGCAGCGCAAGGACGTGCTGTTCGAACGGCTGGAGAAGCTCGGGTTCGAGGACTGACGTTTGCTGCGGACCAGGGACATGCATGGTTCGATACGATTTCTGGAGGTGTGCAAGACATGAGCGAACGGCATACCTATATGCCCCGTGGCACCTGCTCGCAGGTCATCCTGATCGAGACCGAGGGGGATGTCATCGAGAGCGTCGAGTTCATCGGCGGATGCGATGGCAACCTGAAGGGGATCGGCAAGCTCGTCGCCGGTCAGAGGGTCGCTGAGGTGGCGGACATGCTCGAAGGCATCACCTGCGGGTACAAGAGCACCTCATGTCCCGACCAGCTCTCACGTGCCCTGCGCGAGATCGAGGCGGGGAATGCCTGACCGCGGTCGACATACCGATCCCTCCGGGAATGGACGGGACGAGGTGTCCCGGTTCGTCCTCTCGCGCCGCGGGTTCCTGAAGGGGGCCGCCGGTGCAGGGGCCCTCGCCACGGTCGGCGCCCTGGCAGGCTGTCGCAAGGGCAAGGACGGCTCTGCAGGGCTCATGGTCTCCTCCTCCAACCTGGTCACCACCGATGATTTCGAGGAGGCATGGTTCGACGATGTCCTGAGTTGCGATGTCGATGTCGAGCTCGACGCCGGGACGATGGCATGGGGTATCGATGACCAGTATGCGCTTCTCATGCGGACCGGCGAGGGCGCGCATCCGCTCAACACCCTGGGGCTGTTCAATCTGCAGACGGGCAACGACTCGTCCCTGCTCGACCAGGCGATCGGGGCAGATGAGGGATTCGATATCTACGAGGCACGTGCGTCCTCCAACCTGCTGCTCTGGACGGAGGTGAACTATGCGACCTATGACTGGCGGGTGTACTGTGCACCGCTGGACTCATCGATGGGCATGGGTTCGGAGACCCTCTATGACCAGGGACCTGCAGACTTCACCCCGCCCTTGCTCTGCGCCTGTGGCAGCCAGGCGGTCTGGACGGTGTCGCCGAACGAGGAGGGGGCGCATGCCAAGGACGGCTCGGTCGTGAAGGCACGTTCCCTCACCGAGGGAGGTGACCGCCAGCTTGCCAACCCGCGCGGCTATCTTCTCGCCATCCCGGAGCGTAGCGAGGGGGTGGTCACCACCGTCACCCGTGCCGACACCGACTCGACCAACTACCAGCTTCTGGCGCAGAGGCCGGAGTCCGGTGAGGTGGTGTCCCAGGTCATCATGCCGCCTTCCGTCCGCCCCATGGATGCGATACTCCTCGATGGACGGTTCGCGTTCCAGATCGAGGCCTCCTTCTCCTCGAACAGCGCCATCGCACAGATGGGGACCTATTTCGACATGGGTGACGGGAAGTACCTGCGCATCAACAGGGTTCCGAGCTGCACGCCTGCCCTGCACAAGGGGTGGTTCATCGCCAAGAGCAGCAAGTCGACCCTCTGCATCGACCCTGCCGGCAAGCGCTATGTCGTCGTTGACGCGCCTTCACACTCGCTTGGCCATGGCGATTACCTTGCGACCAGCGGTGCATGCGAGCGGTTCCTTGTCTATTCCACCGTCACGAACGAGAACGATACGACGCAGAGGCATGTGCAAGCGCGGGTCTATTCCTTCAAGTGAGCGGAGCGGGTTGCCGCAGGGGCCGAGTGGGATAGGGCCACGATTCCCACAATAGTTTGCGGTTGCGTGGCGCTTGCCACCCCGAGGCGCCGATGTGCGGTACCATGGGGTGCACATCAAGGCGACAAGGTCACCTTGCGGGCAGCTGGGCTGTCCTTTCCAGAACATTTGGTACCGATGGCCTTCATGGGCCATCGTCGTTGAGGAGGAACGATGAATGCCGGTTCCGAGACGCGCCGTATCCTGTTGGTCGAGGACGAGAAGGCCATCAGGGATGCAGTAGCCGCATATCTTGAGCGTGAGAACTACTGGGTCACGATGGCGGGTGATGGGCAGGTTGCCCTCGACGAGTTCGCGAAGCGCTCCTTCGACCTGGTGATCCTCGATCTCATGCTTCCACGCGTGTCAGGAGAGCGGGTCTGCCGGGCGATTCGGGACAAGTCCGATTGCCCCATCATCATGCTCACGGCGAAGGGCGAGGTCGAGGACCGTATCATTGGCCTCGAGCTCGGTGCCGACGACTACCTCGTCAAGCCCTTCTCGCCGAGGGAGCTCGTGGCACGTGTCCGAGCGCTTCTGCGCCGCGCCCATATCGACACCGAACCCCAGCGTGAGATTCTCGAGTTCGGCGACCTCGTCATCGACATCTCGGGTCACAAGGTGCTTGTGCAGGGCAAGGAGGTCGACCTCACTGCAAGCGAGTTCAAGCTCCTCACGACGTTGTCCCGTTACCCGGGGCGCGTCTACTCGCGCATGGAGCTCGTCGAGAAGGTACTCGGCTATGATTTCGAGGGGTATGAACGCACTATCGACAGCCATATCAAGAACCTCCGTGCCAAGCTGGGGGACGACCCGCGGAGTCCGAAGTGGCTGTATACCGTACATGGCGTCGGATACCGATTCGAGATTCCACATGACACCCAGCCCGTTTCCCTCGAGATAGACGACATGCTGGGCGGCACCAGGGGCTAGGGAATGACCGAGCAGCTCAGGCATGTCGACAAGGATGTCGAGGAGGTAATCGAGCGCGAGCGGGCGGAGACGGACGGGACGCAGACGGCGCACGGGCATCAGGAGCGGCTCCGCCGGGACAGCGCTCGGCAGGGGTTGCATATCCCGTTTGCAGCACGTCTCGTGCTCGCCTTCATCATGACCGCGGCGATGACGGCCATCATCGCCGCCTGCATCCTGGGGTATATCTGGAACAGTCAGTTCGAGAAGTACACCAACGAGAGCGTGAACCGGCTTGCCGAGGCCACGGCCACCAAGCTGGCGGACAGCTACATCGAGCAGGGTGGGTTCACCGAGGATGGGCTCTCGGGTTCGGCTCCGCCGCATATCGTCTACCCTGCGCTCGGCATGCAGGTCCATGATGCCGAGGGGACGGTCATCTACGATGACCTCGACATGATGACCTCGGTGAGCGACGAGCCGGGTGACGATGAGGACAAGGAGCTGGTCGTCTCGAAGGGCATCACCGTCGAGGGACGGCAGGTGGGGACCCTGTCCTTCTGGGCCTACCCTAGCGACAGGGCCCTTTCCCTGGCTGACATCGCCTACAGGGACAGCACCTCCCGCGCCATCATCTACGCGGCGTTCATCGCCGCGGCGTTCGCGGCGCTCGTGGGCTATGCCTCGAGCCGTTGGATGCTCGAGCCGGTGCATCACATCGCCGAGACGGTGCGGAAGCTCAAGAGCGGGGACATGAGCGCCCGCACGAACATGTCCGGTGATGACGAGCTGTCGCAGCTGGGCGCTTCGTTCGACTCGATGGCCGACTCCATCGAGATGGACCGTGAGCGCGAGCGCAGGCTCACCGCCGATGTCGCCCATGAGCTGCGTACCCCGCTCATGGGCATACAGGCGACGGTCGAGGCCATCATCGACGGGGTGTTCCCTGCAGATGAGGAACGGCTGGCGTCCATCGACTCGGAGACCAGACGGCTCAAGCGTCTGGTCGATGCCCTGCTCAACCTCTCACGTTACGAGAGTGGTGCGATTCCCTTCAAGGAGCAGCGAATCGACCTCACCGAGCTCATACGGGGGCTCTTCATGAATCATGAGGCCCTGCTCGATGAGGCGGGAATCACCCATGCCTTCGTCACGGATGGGGAGCCGGTCATCGTGGACGGCGATGCCGACATGATCCGTCAGGCTACCGCGAACCTCATCTCGAACGCCGTGCGCTACAACCGCGAGCACGGGGGGAGGATCGTCGTGGAGGTGCGTGCGGTCGAGAACATGGGCGTCATCAGCGTGAGTGACAACGGCATCGGCATCGCCCCGGAGGATTGCGAGAAGGTGTTCACGCGGTTCTGGCGTGCCGATGCGGGCCGGGAGCGTGCGTCGGGAGGCCTGGGTGTCGGGCTTGCCGTGGTGCAGCAGATCGCCGCATATCACAGCGGACATGTCGAGGTCGCGAGCGTGCTCGGGGAGGGTACCACGTTCAGCTTGTATATTCCCTTGCATTGCGAGGAGCCGTACAAGCCGACGAAGGGCATAGCGAACATGATCCATCTGTCTCCCGGGCGGGCGATCGTGAGGACCAAGGGCCAGGAAAGGGCGGATGAGGCGTCCTCGCGTCAGAGGATGGACCGTGAGGAGAGGGCTGCCAAGCAGAAGGCGGCGCGTGAACAGAGGGCTGCCAGGCAGAAGGCAGCACGCCAGAAGGCGGCACGCGAGAAGATTGTGAAGCAGAACAAAGACGGTCGCTGGTAGGGACGTCGTTCCCAGACGGCCGCCCTGTGCGGAACGCTTCCACACGCTTGTGCCCAAGCGTGATACGCTGGGGTGGTTTTCACGTACAATAAGGCGAGCTATGTCTTTTGAAAGGAAGTTTCCCGTGTCAACGATCCCTATCAAGCCCACTTCCCAGGGCAAGGTGCGCGACCTGTACGACCTTGGCGAGCTCCTGCTCTTCGTGGCATCCGACCGCATCTCCGCTTTCGACTACATCCTCCCCGATGAGATCCCGCACAAGGGCGAGGTCCTCACCCGTCTGTCCCTCTTCTGGTTCAACCTGCTTGCGGATACGGTCGACAACCATCTCGTGTCCGCCGACGTCGCCGACCTGCCCGACACGTTCAAGCCCTATGCCGACAAGCTGGCTGGGCGGTTCATGCTCGTGCGCAAGGCCGAGATGTTCCCGGCGGAGTGCATCGTCCGCGGCTACCTGTCGGGGAGCGGGTGGCGTGAGTATGCCAGCAGCCAGACCGTCAACGGCTACCCCCTGCCTGCAGGTCTGCTCGAGTCCGCCAAGCTGCCGGAGACGATGTTCACTCCCTCGACCAAGGCCGAGATCGGCGACCATGATGAGAACATCGATTTCGACCGGCTTGCCTCGATCGTGGGCGAGGAGGATGCTGCAGCGCTCCGCGACCTCTCGGTGCGTATCTACGAGAAAGCCGCCGCCCATGCGCTGCAGAACGGCATCATCATCGCGGACACCAAGTTCGAGTTCGGCCGGGTCGACGGCAAGATCATCCTCGCTGACGAGGTGCTCACCCCGGATTCATCGCGGTTCTGGCCTCAGGACACCTACGAGCCGGGTGGTGCGCAGCCGAGTTTCGACAAGCAGTACGTGCGCGATTGGCTGACCGCCAACTGGGATCGCACGGGCAACCCGCCGCACCTGCCCGCGGAGGTCATCCGGAGGACGAGTGAGAAGTACATAGCGGCCTATGAGCTCATCACTGGCGAGACGTTTGTCCCGGAAGGAGTGTGACGATGGCTCAGAGAAACCCCATGAACGAACGTTACAACCCGGACCTTGACCATGGTGGAAAGACGAAGAAGTCCGCGGCATCCGCGAAGCCCAAGCGCAAGGCATCCGAGGGCGTCCGCGTTCAGTCCTCGTCTACGAACAAGACCAAGGAACAGAAGCGCAAGGAGGCTAGCGAGCGCCGCAAGGAGGACCGTTCCCGCATCTACGCCTCGGGTGGTCCGCAGGACCCCGTGTACAAGAAATGGCGCAAGGTGTGGTGGACCCTCATGATCCTCACCGCCCTCTGCACCGGTGCATACGTCGTGCTCGCGCCGCGTGGTGGCACGCTCGCAACGGCAGGCACGGTCACGCTCGTGCTCGCCTACATCATGCTGGCGGCTGCCGTCTTCATCGAGTTCAAGTTCTGCCGCCCCATACGCAAGCAGTTCGAACGGCAGATGAACAACATGACCGTCGCCCAGAAGCGGCGCTACGACGCCAAGATCGCGGAGGAGCGTGCTCAGAAGAAGGCTGAGAAGGCCGCACGTGGGGGGCTGTTCGGCGGCAACAAGAAGAAGGCCGATGCGGTGGCCAAGGAGATCGAGGAGGAAGAGGAGCAAGCCTCCAAGAAGTGACCTCGGGCGTGCTGTCCCGTCAGTCCTTTCCCGCCGCATGGAACCGCAAAGGAAAAATCCCTCTGGCCAAGGCAACCAGAGGGATTTTCCATGCGTTGATGTTCCGATGCACTGGTGTGTACATGCGACGTTTCAACCTCTGCAATCATACACTCTTTTCCGGGACCGGATTGGGGAAATCACCAAGTGCAGGGATATTTCTGACCAGTGGACACAATATGTTGTGGACATCCTGTTGATGTCCAAAGCCTATCGGAAGAGTCCCGTGGCATTGTCCCCGATGTCGTGGGACGAGGCTGGTGCGACGGGCTGGCGGGCGGGTACGGGGGTCCGGCCCCGTGCCCGCCCTTGATGCGTCGGGACGGCTTGGAACGGCGGTTTCGGCGGGCGGCTGGCTGGCTGGCCAGTAGGGCGGGCCGGGATGCTTTCACAGCCTTGCCGTTCGGATGTGACAGGGGCACGTTGGCGACTACCAGGTGGCTGCATCGTGTGTTTCGATGCACAATCCCCTATGGCTGGTCGCAGTATCGTGCCGACATGGTGCGCGCTGCCGATAGCCGGACATGTCTCCTCCGAGGATACGATGCATGTCCGGAGGAGGGATGGGTC
>OMSY01000137.1 GCA_900313875.1 uncultured Actinomycetes bacterium | reverse complement strand
TTGACAGGATGCGCGTGCTGGTCAACGGTCTGCGCGAGCACCATCTGCCACAGCACGTTGTCGTAATCGATATGGGTGATGTCCGAGGTCGCGATATCCTCGGCAGCGCCATAGGCCGTCCGGGCGAAGCGCCCCCCATCGATCTCGACGGCATCTTTCAACGTGTACAGATGCTGGGCAACCAGGCCATCCTTCCTCATGGCCGTGTAGCTCTCGATGGATGGCAGCATGCTCAACCCGAAGAGCAGGAGCATGTTCGCCACGAGTATCCCGAAGAACAGCGTCACGAAATGCGAGAGGTTCCTATGAAGCACCCTGATCCGGAAACGGGTGATGTAGCCGAACCTCTCGGGCAGGTTCAGGCTCCGCTTGCCTCTCCCCCGCCTACCGAGCTCACGTCTCAGGAACCGCAAGGGGGAAAGACGGAGCTTGCGGAGCAGGCCGACGAGCATGACCGCGATGAGCAGGACCAGCGGAAGGATGGTCGTGAAGAGGTAGGCCTCGGGATGGAAACCATGCACATAGGGTGGGAAGCTGTAGGTGCCGTAATACGACTCGCAGATGACCCCTTCCACCACAAGGGCACCGAAGATGTCTCCCAGAACGCACCCGATCAGCCCGATGATGACCGGCAGGGTCAGGTAGTGCCTGACCAGCTCCTTCTTGCGATACCCCATCGCAAGAAGGGTCCCGATGGCAGCGCTCTCCTGCTCTATCGAAGCGTTGGTGAGCATGATGAACACGAAGGCGAGGACGAGCGTGAGGATGATGAGCAGCTCCTCTGCGGTCGCGAGGTCGTTCTGATTGTCCGTCATCGCATAGCTGATGCTCTGGTTGTACTCGTAGTCGACCAGGTCGCTTATCACGACCCCATGGTCGGTGAGCACATCGACCATGTCCTCCTCAAGACCCACCCGGTCTGCCGTCGACAGGCTCCGATCATCGAACACGTAGGAATACGTGTAGGTCTTGTTGTCCCTGGCAAGGTCATCGAGCGCATCCGGGGACAGCTGCCCCACCCCGAAGGTGAGGGCGTTGTAGACGAGGTCCGAGTTGTTCTTGAACAGGGTCACGTAATCGGAGAACGTGGCGACCCCGCAGATCGTATAGACATGGCCGTCCAGCTCGACCGTATCGCCCAGCTTCAGGTCATGGTTCTGCATGAACACGCGGTCGAGGGCGACCTGGTTCCCGTCCGATGGAGCGGATCCCTCGGCATAGGTGACCTCATCGAATCCCTCGCGGTCACCATAGAGACGCACGACCGTGGAGTCCGCGACATCCTGTCCGGGAACCCCGAAGGAGGCATCGTAGCTGAAGTTCTCATGCACCGTCGCGCCCAGGCGTTCCACGGCATCGATCGACGAGGAGGGGGCTTTGAAATCGGTTGTGAACCGTCCGTCCTCGACGGTGCAGGAGTCACGCATGTCCCGCATCATGTCCATGGTGTTGCTTGCCGCCTGCATGAAGCCGTTGCTGAGGCCCACTGAGAAGATCAGCAGGAACAGCAGGCCGAGATAGCGACCGAGATTGTGCCTGACCATACGGGGGAAACGCCTGTCGAGCGGCAAACCCATCGTCCCTCCCTACCAGGAAAGGTCGCGTGCGGGGACGATGTGCTTGTTGAGCACGTCCTCGACAAGCTGACCGTCACGCAGTCGCAGAATCCGATGCGCCATGTTCTGGATGGCATCGTTGTGCGTGACGATGACCATCGTGCATCCAAACCGCTGGTTGACCTGCTCCATGAGCTCCAAGATCTCCTTCGAGGTCTTGTAGTCAAGGGCGCCGGTCGGTTCATCGCACAGCAGCAGGCTCGGGTTCTTCACGAGCGCACGGCCGATGGCACATCGCTGCTGTTGGCCACCGGATACCTGGTGGGGGAACTTGTCACGATGCTCCCAGATACCAAGCGAGTGAAGCAGGTCATCGATGGGAAGGGGATCGGGGCTGAGATACTCGCAGACCTCGATGTTCTCCTTGACCGTGAGGTCGGGGATCAGGTTGTAGAACTGGAAGACGAACCCGAGCTCACGGCGTCGGTATTCGACAAGCTCCTTGTCGGACAGCGAGGTGATGGTGGTGGAGCCCACGGTGATGGAACCCTCGTCGGCGGATTCGAGGCCTCCGATGAGGTTCAGGAACGTCGACTTGCCCGACCCCGACGGCCCGAGCAGCACGCAGAACTCACCACGGTCCAACGTGGCGTCGATACCCCTGAGCACCTCGACACGCGCCTCGTCGTCCCCATAGTGTTTCTTGAGTCCCCTGATGATGAGGAACCCATCGTGTCCATCCATATCCATCCTTCCGTCATTGCTCGACCTGACATTCGGTTATCCTTGCCTAACTGTCACATCCTGGATGTTAGTCTTTCCTAACTTCCAAGTAAACACCGATTCCCCGACAGGCACATGTGGGTGTCAACGGCCTTCGGCCCTGAACCGGGAGAATGCGACCGAGACCAGGAGCTTGATGCGGTTGAGCTGGTACGTGAACCTCATCGAACTCGAATACGGAAGGTACGGCAAGCCCCATCTCCGCAGTTGCCCGGGCGTTCATTTCAACCTTTCCCACACCCGTACGGCGGTCATGTGCGCGGTGAGCGATGTGCCGGTCGGGTGTGATGTCCAACGTCGAAACGAACTGCCCACCGATGACCCGCTCTTCGAACGCCGCATACTCCACCACAGGGAGCTGGCACTGATCGGGAGCTCGAAGGGAGGTCGCAGGCGCCGTCTGCTGACCCTGTTCTGGACACTCAAGGA
>OMSY01000134.1 GCA_900313875.1 uncultured Actinomycetes bacterium | reverse complement strand
CTTTGGTTCCCGGTACCAATACCCCAGTTCGTTCCCTGGTTCCCGGTACCCTATGCCCCAATGCGCCCAGTTCGCATCAGGACTCAGGGGTCACGTCCTCATCCGGCGCGCCCATCAAGGTACCCGGTTCATCCGGGACACTCGAGCTGCTTGAGTCGTCCGGAGCATCGGGGGCTTCCACGACATCATCACCATCCGGCCCACCGCTGTCCTCAGCCTCCAGCAGCGAGCGTCCCTTGAACAGCGCCCCGTCTTCCCCGAGCACCTGCCGCCCGGTACGCCGTTCGAACTCGTAAGCAAAGACATCCTTGATGACAGCCGTCACCGGCACGGCCATCACCATGCCCGCAGGACCGGCGACGCCACCACCTACCATGAGCGCGATGATGACGACCCCCGGATGGAGGTTGACCGTCGACGACATGACACGGGGTTGGACGACCGAATCGACGAGGAATCTGACAGCGACCGTGATCACGATCGAGAGAAAACAGATCAGCGGGCTCACGAACAAAGCCACAATCGCCGCGATGGCGCCAGCCACCCAAGGACCGACGATCGGGATGACGTTCATGATACCGGTGATGGTGCCGAGAATGACAGCATACGGCAGCCCGATGAGGGAGAACCCGATACTCGACACCACTCCCGTGATGAGCGAGGAGATGAGAACCCCCTTGATGTACCCACCGGCAACCCGACTGCAGATACCGACGACCGTATGGAACTCATCGGAACGCTTCGGGCTCACCAGCACGTTGACCTCCCTGGACATACGCGGGAGGTCGCGCAGGAACCAGAACGAGGCGATGATGGACATGAAGAGCACCACCGTGGCCGAACTCGCCGATACGGTGAAGGAGATGATCCCGTTCGCGCTTCGGGTAGCAAAGCTCGCCAAACGGTCACTCATCACGCTGATGATACGGTCAAGCTGGGCAGATGCCTGGGGGGAGGAGAACCGTTCGCCGTACTTGCCGGCCAGGGAGTTGATCCACTCGATGATGCCATTGACATACGAGGGGGTCTGTTGGACCAGCGTGACGAACTGGGAGATGATGGTCGGCAGGACGATGATGGCAATCAGGGCAAGAATCGCGAACAGGCCGAGAAGGGAGAGCAACGAACCGATGCCCCTGCTTACACCACGCTGCTCGAGCCATGCGACGGGCTCGCGAAGGCAGAAGACGAGGAACATGGAAAGCAGGAAGGTGGCCACGGCATCGCCGACGTTGCGCAGTGCAACGATCACGAAGCCGAATAGCACGATTGCGCCGATAACCGACGCAATCGTGAAAAGCGACATACGAATCCGTTCCGAGCGGGAAAGCTCCTCCCCCGCCATGTCCTGGAACATGCGGCTGGGTTGCATCAGCCCTTCTTCCCCTGGCTCCTACTCCACGGCACTTTCGGAGGCGCTCTCAGGCGATGATGCATCATCGCCTGCGGAGGAGGCAACGGAAGACCCCCCAGACGCCTCGGCAGCCGCCTGTGCAGCATCCGTTTCCTTGGCAACCATCGGCGATTCGATGATGGTGATGCCCGAGGACTTCCCGGAAGCACCCTCCTCAGCGCCTGAAAGCGCACGCTCCTCGCCAGCCATGACACGATCGACCGTGCGCTTGCGGTTGCGGTCCTTGACGCTCGAGCGGACGAATCCCGCCACAGACGTGGCGATCTCGCGCGGGGCGTTTGCAACGCGGTCGACGGCGTCGACGGCGTTGTTGGCCGAGTCGGTGAGCTGCTCGACATCCTCTAGGATCTGATCGACGCGCATGATCTCGAGATTGACCGCATCGACGGTAAGCGTGGCCCGCTCGAGGAGGGGGTTCGCCTTCTTCGTCAGGTCATCGACCGTCTTGTCGACCGTATCGAGCGTCCCGCGCATCCGTCGGAGGCTGAGCGCGAGCTCGATGACCGCCCAGATGCCGAATGCAATGAGAACGACGAGCAACACGGGTATCAGGATCCTGACCACAAACTCGAACTCCATGTATCCTCCTTCTCATAGCGGATATCCTCAAAACCATAGGATAGCAGATGGCCCGACAGGCGTGATGATTTCAGGCCGAATTATCCTCCTGCCGCGACCGCCTCTCCGCCAGCTGCTCCTGCGTACCTGGAACCCGTCCGCGGTCACGCGCCGTGGCCTCCGTACGATAGGCCTCCCACCCCCGCGGAGAAGGCGTGTAAAAGCTCCCACGTTCAAGACCCTCTGGCAGATAGCGCTGATCGACCCAGCCTCCGGGATAGGAATGCGGGTAACGATATGCACCATAGGTCTCAGCTCCTGGACGGTGCCTGTCGCGCAGGTATGAGGGAACGTTGCGGAGCGGACCATTGCGGACCTCGGCCTGAGCTGCATCGATGGCGGTTATGGCGGCGTTCGATTTCGGAGCCAGCGCCATGTAGATCGCTGCCTGGGCGAGGTTGATCCGGCATTCCGGGTACCCGATCACCTCAGCGGCTTTGAATGCGGCCTCAGCGATGAGCAGGGCATTGGGATCGGCGTTGCCGATGTCCTCGGAAGCGAGGATGAAGATACGGCGTGCGATGAAACGAGGATCCTCGCCTCCCTCGATCATACGCGCCAGCCAATACACAGCCGCATCGGGATCGGAACCGCGCATGCTCTTGATGAAGGCGGAGATGACGTCGTAGTGCATGTCCGCCTTCTTATCGTAAGGAAGGGAGCGATGTGGAACGGCTTGCTGGACCGCTGCAAGCGTGATGATACGTCGCGGCCGGACATGGGTTCCGGGTTCGGGCTGGGTCTGGTTGGCGCTTGCCAGGTCGGGCTGTTGCGGGTCGGTTCCCGGTTCGGGCTGCTGCGGGTCGGTTCCCGGTTCGGGCTGGACTTCGGGGGACGATGCCATCGACCCGGTCCCGACGGCTGACTTGGTTCCGACTGGCTCGGTTCCGGGAACCAAAGGAGGCCCTTGCTCCAACTGGACTCCTAGCTCAAGCCGAGCTTCGGAAACCAGTGGGGATTTGGCTCCCGGTTCGGATTGTGACATGCTCCCTGACAGGGTTCCAGCCGACTTGGTTCCGGGAACCAACGAGGGGTGCGACGAAAGGAGATGCTCCCCTGGCGAAACCCCGTCTCCTGCAAGCCCCGCCGCAAGCTCGAGAGTGGTAAGCGCCATACGCGCATCCCCACCCGCTGTCAGTACGATGGCATCCAATGCCTCCTCAGTCAGACAATACGCATCGTCGAGCCCGCGTTCATCAACAAGCGCACGGATGATGATGGTGGAAATCTGCTCATCGCTTAGCGCCGTGAGCTCGATGACGCGTGAACGGGAAAGCAGTGCTGAATTGACCTCGAAAAAAGGGTTTTCAGTGGTCGCGCCGACCATGACAACGGTACGGTCCTCGACCGCATGAAGCAAGGCATCCTGCTGCGATCGCGAAAAGCGATGGATTTCATCTATGAAGAGAATGGTCCTACGACCGTAGAGCGATAAACGTTCCGAAGCGGCATCGATCTCTCGACGCAGGTCGGCCACCGTACCCGATACCGCAGAAACCTCGACAAACTCAGCCTGCGTGACATGGGCGATGATGCGCGCAAGGGAGGTCTTACCCGTACCCGCAGGACCGAAAAGCACGATTGAAGATAGCGAGTCGGATTCGATTGCCTGTCGAAGCCATGTTCCAGGGCCAACGACCTGTGACTGCCCCATGAACTCATCAAGCGTTCGTGGACGCATGCGCGCAGCAAGGGGCACGATCTCGCTACGTGCCTGCTCCTCGATTTCGAAGAACAAACTATCGATGTCATGCGGTTTCATGCGGGCAACCTCCTTGCAAGACATCATGACACGTATCTGAAGCAGAGCGCAGCGTTCCGGG
>OMSY01000132.1 GCA_900313875.1 uncultured Actinomycetes bacterium | reverse complement strand
CAGCGAGGTGCTGCGGCGGAGGTTCGAGCTCTTGCGGGCTGATTACACCGCGCGTCTCGCCCATCTCGACCTCGGTGACGTCGAGGAGGGACATGAGGTGCGCAAGTACGCCAAGCTCATGCGCTACGTCGCCTCCTCGTTCGACAAGGTGCTCGGCGAGGAGTACGCGACGGTTCTCTCCGAGGCCAAGGAGATGCAGGACCAGCTCGGGGAGCTGTGTGATGTCCGTGTGAACATGGATCTCATCGCACGGCTTTCCGAGGTGAGCGATTCCCCGGATGTCCATGAGGAGGCTGCTGCGCTCATCGCCGAGGCGAACGAGCGCGAGCTCGTGTTGGTCGAACGGTTCTGCGAGGCGTATGGCGCCATGGATGCGGCAGGGTCGGACGGGGAGGAAGGACCCCGGTCATCATCTTCCGGATCCGAGGAACCGGCTTCACAGGGAGACGTGTCCGATGAGAGGGGCGCCTCGGATGAGCAGGGTGCTCGGGAGGGGTCGGCAGCCCAGCATGAGCGGTCCATCCAGTCCGAGCAATCCGCTCAGGATGTTCAAGATGCTCGGGACGAGCAGGTGAAGGAAGTCGTTGAGGCCGTTCAGGATGCCGTTGCCGAGTCTGCGGACCCTGTGGACCCGGTTGATGCCCCGGGTGTTGTCGACTCTTCTGATGGCAAGCTCATCGCCCTGTCCTTCGAGGATGAGGGCGGTCGATAGGGGCGGCTGTTCGGGGACAGGAGGCCATCCGTGTCGTTCATAGAGTTCAAGGATGTCCGCAAGGTCTACCGTATGGGCGAGGTCGAGGTCGCGGCGGTCGATGGGATGAGCTTCGAGATCGAGCGTGGGGAGTTCGTCGTCATCGTCGGGCCCTCGGGCGCCGGCAAGACGACGGTGCTCAACATGCTTGGCGGCATCGATTCCTGCACCTCCGGGACGATCATGCTCGATGGCAACGAGGTGAGCGCCTGCTCCACACGCGAGCTCACCCAATACCGCCGGCATGATATCGGGTTCGTCTTCCAGTTCTACAACCTCGTGCAGAACCTCACCGCGCGGGAGAACGTCGAGCTCGCCACGCAGATCTGCGACGACCCTCTCGATGCGGCCGAGGTCCTCGAGCGGGTCGGGCTCGGACATCGGCTCGACAACTTCCCCGCGCAGCTCTCGGGTGGTGAGCAGCAACGTGTCGCCATCGCCCGTGCCCTCGCCAAGAACCCCAAGCTCCTGCTCTGCGACGAGCCCACCGGCGCGCTCGACTACAACACCGGCAAGGCGGTGCTCGGGTTGCTGCAGGACACCTGCTGGGAGATGGGCAAGACGATGGCGCTCGTCACGCACAACCAGGCGTTCTGCGCGCTTGCCGACCGCGTGATCCACGTCCGCGAGGGGAAGGCTTCCGCCATCGAGCGCAACGACAGCCCGATGTCCGCGGCGGGGATCGAGTGGTAGACCGTCATGGGCAGCGCGTTCGCAAAGGACGTCAAGCGGTCGATCACCGGGTCCATCGGCCGGTTCCTCGCCATCCTCGCCATCACCGCGCTCGGCTGCGGCTTCTATGCCGGCCTGCGCATGTCGGGCGAGGACATGCGTTTCGCTGCCGACGCCTTCTTCGACGACACGCGTCTCTATGACCTGCGGCTTCTCTCATCGTTGGGGTTCGGTGACGGACAGGTCGCGGACCTTGCATCGGTCGAGGGCGTGGAGACGGTGATGCCTGCGCGTTCGGTCGACGTCATGGTCACGTTGCATGGCGAGCAATATGCCGTGCGTGTCGCCTCCCTCGACGTGGATGCCGCTTCCAGGAGCGTCACCCACGACCGACGCACCGTCACCTCGGATGATGACGGTTACCTGAACCGTTTGCTTCTGGTCAGCGGTACCTGGCCTCGGACACCGGGCGAGTGCGTGCTGTCAGCAGACCGCATCATGGGCGAACCCATCCAGCCGGGGGATGAGGTGGAGGTGCTCTATGGGTCGCAGGACCTCGAGGACGTGCTCGAGGCGCGTACCTACACCGTCACCGGTCTCGTGAGCTCCTCGTCGTTCGTCTCCTCCACGATGCTCGGCACGACCACGTTGGGTTCGGGGGCTCTCAACCAGTACATGTACGTCGCTCCGGACAGCTTCGCAGAGGACTGCCCCTACACCGAGCTGTTCGTGAGGGTTGCGGGAGCTGCCGATGAGCGCAGCTATTCGGATGCCTATCAGGCGCGTGTCGATGAGGTCGCGGCGCGGATAGAGGCCAAGATGCCCGATATCGCCGCAGCGCGCCTGGATGAGATCCGGCAGGATGCGCAGTCCGAGCTCGATGAGGGCAGGCGTGCGTACGAGAGGGAACGTGACGACGCCTATGCGCAGCTCGATGCCGCTGCGGCGCAGCTCGATGCCGCGTTGGCCGAGCTCGAGTCGGGCCGTGCGGACCTTGCAGCAGGGCAACGGGAATACGAGGCCGGTCTCGCACAGTACCGGTCATCGAGAACGCAGGCGGACGAGGCACTTGCCGCCGCCAGGGCGGAGCTTGACAAGCAGCAGGGTGTGCTCGATGCCGCTCAGAAGGAGTACGAGGCGGGCCTTGCCGAGTGGGAGGAGGGTGCCTCCCAGTGGAAGGCGGCGAAGGCCGACCTCGAGAAACAGGTCGCGGCCCTCGAGGTCCAGATCGCCTCTGGAACGCTTCCCGAGGAGGAGGTGGCCAAGCTCGAGGCGCAGGTTGCTGCCATCAGGCAGCAGGTCGGGGAGAAGGATACCGAGCTTGCCGCTGCCAAGGCCAAGCTGGATGCCTCCAAGGCCAGGCTCGACGAGGGGCGCGCGCAGCTCGTGCAGGGGGAGGAGGCGTATCGGTCGCAGAAAGCCTCCTCCGAGGAACAGCTTGCCGCCGCCAAGGCGAGGCTCGATGCTGCGGAGGCGGAGCTCGAGGAGGGGCGTGCCCGTCTTGCCTCGGGTGAGCGGGAGTATCGCTCGGGGCGTGCCGCCTATGAGGCGAACCGTGCGACTGCGGTCGAGAAGCTCGCCGATGCCGCACAGGTGCTTGCCAACGCCCAGAAGGATATCGACGAGCTCTCCGTGCCGGACCTGTACCTGCTCGACCGCACGAAGAACCTCGGCGCGGCGAGCTTCGAGGCGGACTCGGAGCGTATCGACCATATCGCCGAGGTGTT
>OMSY01000131.1 GCA_900313875.1 uncultured Actinomycetes bacterium | reverse complement strand
GCAGGGTCCACGACACGCAGGGGAGTCTCGCCACGGGCATAACGGGAGAACTCCTCGCAGAACAGCGTCACCGTCCTGTCCCGTGTGATCTGCAAGGTCATGTTGCCTGCCACATGGGGTGTTATGAGACAGTTCGGAGCATGCCACAACGGATCGTCTTCGGGAAGGGGCTCGGGCGTGCAGACGTCGAGCGCCGCTCCGCCAAGCGTACCGTCCTCAAGTGCCCGCACCAACGCATCCTGCACGATGGCGGAGCCACGCCCCACGTTGACCAGCACGGCATGGGAGGGAAGCAGGGCGATCCTCCGCGCATCGATGATGCCGGCGGTCTCATCGGTACCCGGAAGGCTCATGACGAGTGCATCGACCTCCGGAAGGACGGTCTCGAGCTCCCCAAGGGGATGCATCTCATCATAGACCCCCTCGACACGCGCGATGCCGCTGCGGCTCACCCCGATGAGCCTCCCCGCGCCCAATGCGCGAGCCTTGCGTGCGAAGGTGGTACCGATGTCCCCGGTGCCCAGCACGCAGATCGTCGCCCCCTCGATGCTGCGCTGTGGAAGGTGCGGACCCCAGACGCCCTTCATCTGCGTCTGCATGTGCGACCATTCGCCACGCCACAGCATGAGCAGGAGCATGATGATGTGCTCGCTGATGGTCGGCCCATAGGCACCGGTGTTGTTGGTGAGCAGACATCCTTCGGGGAGCAGGGAGCGATAGGCATCAACCCCCGCCCAGGAACTCGCCACCCATCTCAGACCATCCCCGCATGCGGAGATGGTCCTGGGCGAGGAGGTGAGGAGGACCTCGGTATCCCGCATCCAGGAACGGTCCTCCAGCGAGGGCTCCATCGCGGCGAACCGCACATCGAATCCATGCTTCGAGGCAACCTCGAGAAGCTCCTCGCGATGGCGCTCCTCGAGGAAATCCAAGGTCACGGCAAGTCTACGCATCTGTCGTCCTCCCCTCCTTGGTGAAGCGTTCCGTGCAGATGATGGTCGACCAACGGGGGAACCGGCTCCGAATCGATGCGGGGGACCGACCCCTGAGCCAGCCCCCCGCACAACCGCGATAGGATTCCCTACATCGCCGCCTTGAACGCTGCAAGGAGCTCTTCGTAGGTCTCATATGCGGCGAGGTCCGGGTTGTCCTTCTTGATCTGCTCGGTGCTACGGAAAAGGAAACCCTCCTTGCTCGCACGGATCATGCCGAGGTCGTTGTAGCTGTCACCGGTGGCGACCGTCTCGAAGCCGATGGACTGCAGGGCACGGACGGTGCTGAGCTTGCTGTTCTCCACACGCATCCTGAAACCCTCGATCATGCCATCGGCACCGACCTCGAGGGTGTTGCAGAAGATCGTCGGCCAACCGAGCTTCTTCATGAGCGGCTTGGCGAACTGCTCGAAGGTATCGCTGATGATGAGGACCTGCGTGCACGAACGCAGCTCATCGAGGAACTCGCGGGCACCGGGCAGAGGGTCGATCTTCTCGATGGTCTGCTGAATCTCCGCCAATCCCAGACCATGCTCGCGCAGGATGCCGAGCCGCCACCTCATGAGCTTGTCGTAATCGGGTTCGTCACGGGTGGTGCGCTTGAGCTCGGGGATACCGGAAGCCTCGGAAAAGGCAATCCAGATCTCAGGTACCAATACGCCTTCGAGGTCCAGGCATGAGACGTTCATGAGGTCTCCTTTTCGGTGTCGTTTCTTCAGGACGGCCATTTGCTGCCGCTGCGCTCATCTTACCGAAGCCATATGGATTGCGCCACAACGAGGACGCGCCTCACCGCGCAAGGCCCGATGGCACGCCGCTCCCCGCTCCCCGCATGACGCTCCCGCAGCGCGCCATCAGGTTCCCCATCTCATCCTCCGTCCCAATCATCAACCACAACGCATCATCGAGGACCCGCAACCCCTCGGTTGCTGGTACAGTACTGCCATGGAGAAGCATTCATTGGACAGAGGACAGGTTCGTCAGTTGGCTGAGCACGTGAGGTTGAGAGAGGTCAACCTCGCCCAGCTGCGCGAGATGCTCGAGGAGGGCCTGATATCCAACGAGCAGTTCCAGCGCCTACGGCGCATCGCTGGAGCTGCCGCGACCCGCACCATCCGCAGGACGCGTGCATTGAGCTGGCATCTTGCCAAGCTCACCTTCCGCCTCATCGTCTTCGGCATCATGCTCTATGTCTACCTCACCCGCTACGAGGTGCTCGAGGGCTTCCTCACACAGCCGTTCTACGCGCGCTTCACCCCACTGCATGTCGTCTGGCTCCTCTTCATGGGGGTCATGGTCGCGCATCTCGTCCCCAACAACCGGCTCACGATGGCATGGCGCAAGGCCCGGGAGTCCGCTTTCGAGCCGGTGGAGGGCTATGACCGGCTCGAACTGCTCGACTTCGTCCAGGACCAGAACATCAAGGCATGGAACGTGATGCTCATCTGGCTCATCTTCAACGCCATCTGGGGGATCCTCTACCTCGTGGACGTGCTGCGTGCAGGCGACCTCCTCATGCTCACCGTGTTCTACTTCCTGAGCGACTACCTCTGCATCCTGCTTTTCTGCCCGTTCCAGACGGCGATCATGCATAACAAATGCTGCATCAACTGCCGCATCTACGACTGGGGGCATTTCATGATGTTCACCCCCATGCTCTTCATCAAGAACTTCTTCAGCTGGAGCCTGTTCTTCACGAGCGCGGTCGTGCTCATCCACTGGGAACGTGCGTATGCAAAGCATCCCGAACGCTTCTGGGAGGGTTCGAACAGAACCTTGCAGTGCGCGCACTGCAAGGAGCAGACCTGCCAGATCAAGAAGCGTCTCAGGCCGCCCAGGGAATCCTGAGGAGAGAGATGCGCATTCCCCGCAGAGACGATGTCGACCGGATAGCAGGGGTCCGCAACCGTAGGCTGCGGACCCCTTCATCGTGAATCATGCAACGCGCGGAGGACGGATGGACGGACGCACCTCCCCGCTACCCCGGACAGACCGGTACCATCCCTTACTTCTTGCGGATCGCCTCGAACGCCTCGGTCTGCGCCTTGATGGAGCGCTCGGCAGCGAGACGCTCGATCGAGGAGGCGCCAAAGAACCCATCGATACCCTCGACGTTGTGGATGATGAACTCCGCATCCTCCGGCTCGGCAATCGGACCGCCATGGCAGATGACGAAGGCGTCGGGGTTGATCTCCTTGACCGTCTTGACGATGCCCGCGATGATGGGCACGCACTGGTCGAGCGTACGGGCGGTATGGGCACCGATGGTGCCCTTGGTGGTGAGTCCCATGTGGGCGACGACCACATCGGCACCTGCGCGGGTCATGTCCGCAGCGGACTCGTTGTCGAAGACGTACGGACAGGTGAGCATATCGAGCTCATGGGCGATGCGGATCGCATCCACCTCCATCGAGTAACCCATACCGGTCTCCTCGATGTTCGCACGGAAGTTGCCATCGATGAGCCCGACCGTGGGGAAGTTCTGGACACCGGCGAACCCCTGTGCCTTGAGCTCCGCAAGGAAGTGGTCCATCATGCGGAAGGGGTCGGTGCCGCAGACACCGGCAAGGACCGGGGTCTTCTTGACGATGGGAAGCACCTCGTAGCCCATGTCCACGACGATCTGGTTCGCATCACCATACGGGAGCAGACCGGCAAGCGAGCCACGACCCGCCATACGGAACCTGCCCGAGTTGTAGATGATCAGCATGTCGGCGCCGCCCGCTTCGGACGACTTGGCGGTGATGCCCGTACCGGCACCTACCCCGACGAGGATCTTGCCCTCATCGACCTTCTTGCGGAAACCTTCGAGAATCTCTGCGCGCGTAGCCTTGTACATCATGCATCCTTTCTATCGTGACCTTCCCATGAACGACATCCCGGATGATGCCGTATGACGACGTGACCGTCCGCGAACCTCTCCTATGCCTCCATGAGGTCGATGAG
>OMSY01000063.1 GCA_900313875.1 uncultured Actinomycetes bacterium | reverse complement strand
TCTTCGCGTGGTATCATCAAGACGGTCGTAGAATGCGCCCATGCCAAACAGACCCCAAACGCACCGAGAGCAGCGCAATGAAGGACAATGCAGGTATCCCTGTCCGATCCGGGGATGCAACCACACGACACCACTCGACCGCGAGGCATCCCAAGAGGATGCCCTCTTCGTCTGCGTCGTCCCCTTCCTTCCATGCTTACCGGCATCCGGTCGAGGACCGGCAGGTCAGGCGCCGTCCTGGCGATGACCATCCTGTCGGTGCGCCTTCGGCTGACCGCCGTCCTGCCGGCGCGTCTGCGGTCGGAGGGCGCCGGGTCGATATCCGCCCGACGGGCGATGGGCTGACCGCCATGAGCACTACCGAGGGGAACATGCGTTCTACCAGCGGGAACACGCCAGCTGAGGGTTTGGCTGGCAACCGCTCCGCCGGGGGGTACCCGGCCTCGGCAGGTCCGTCTTCCTGGATCGAGAAGGCGGGTCTGGGGGCGCATCGTGCCAAGGTCTCGACCGTCCCGGGTCGTTCGAGGGCCTCGGTCGTCTCGTACCCCGACCCATACGAGCGCCTCCGCGGAAACGGTACGGCGACCATCTCCGCGCACGATGATGTGACGTTCCAATCGAGGGATGCGACGAGGGGGCGTGCTTCCCAGCACGATGGCCGGCGTACCCGTTCGAACCTGCGCGTCATCTCCGGTGCGGGAGACGGCGGAACCCGTGAGGAACCTCGTGCACAGGGAGGTTCGCGTCCGCGGACGGGTTCGCGTGTGCAGCGGGGCTCCTCGGCAGGACGTCTTGCCGGGTCGTCCCGTGCCGATGGTTTGTCCAGGAGGGATTCCGGCTCATCACGGGATGCCGGTTCCCGCTATGCGATGGGGCCTCATGCCCGGCTTGCCGCATCATCACCCCATACCTCATGGGGCTTCCGGGGCGATGCGCCCGTGTCGTCACGTGGGCATGCGGGCAGGATCGGTGGCGAGGTGGAGCGGGGCATCCAGGGCACGGCTCATCTTGGAACGGTTCCAGGGATGGTCGAGCGCGAGGATGATGCGGCGAACGGGCAGCGGTCCGCTGGCAAGACGGGGCGTTTGAGGCGGATGGCCGGGCTTCTGAGGACTCCTTCCCGGATACCTGCAGCTTTCTTCTCATGGTGCCACTCGCTCTGGGAGAGGATCTGGTCGCTTGCAAGCGGCAGGAGGGCTCCGCAGGTGTCGCTTTCGGTGGGCAAGGTCGTCGTGGCCTTGATGCTGGTCGCGGTGTTCACGCTCTATCCCGTCGCCCGCAGCTACTACCAGAACCTCCGCGAGCAAGCTCGGCTTGATGCGGAGTATCAGGCGCTCGTCGAGCGCAATGCCACCATCCAGGACGAGATCGACTATCTCAACACCGACCAGGGTGTGGAGGATGCGGCGCGCACCCAGTTCGATTATGTGGTGCCCGGGGAGCACACGGCGGTGGTCCCCGATGCCGGGAAGACGACCTCCTCCACCTCGCTGCCCGCTCCGGTGCGGCATGAGGATGTGGAGATCCCCTCCACATGGTACACGCCGATCCTCGACACCCTGTTCGGGGTGAGGAACACCTAGTCGAGCACGTGTTTTTCCTATGCGGGCATCGAGTCGGGAGCGGGGACGTTGCCCGGTACGATGGGGTTCCCGCGGGACATGGCGAGGGAAACCGAGGTCGCTGGTGAGCGTCCGCGGTCAGGATAGGGGGCGCACGTATGCATCGTCTTGCGGCAATCGATATCGGTACCGTCACCACGCGTCTGCTCGTGGCGGATGTCGAGGGGTTGCAGGTGGTGCCCCTCTGCCAACGGACCGTCATCACGCATCTCGGCGAAGGCGTGGCGGCAACCCGCGAGCTTTCCGGACCGGCGCTGCTCCGTGTGGAGTCGGCGATCGGTGGCTTCCATGACGAGATGGTGCGCATCGAACGGGAGGGTGCCGACGGCGCAGCCGCGGGTCCCATCGAGCGGGTCGTCGCCGTCGCGACGAGTGCTGCGCGTGATGCCCGCAACTCCCATCTTCTCGAGGAGATGCTCGAATCGTTCGGAATCGAGCTGCTGGTCATCGAGGGCGAACGTGAGGCCCAGCTGTCGTTCCTGGGCGCGACGAGCGCCTTTCCAGGCGCAGGCATTCTCCTGGCCGATGTCGGGGGTGGCTCGACCGAGCTCGTGCTCGGCGATGCACGCATCGACGGGGGACACGGTGGCGTGGACCTACGCGTGCACCGCCGTCATTCGTTCGACGTCGGGTGCCGCAGGGTCACCGACCTCTTCCTGCAGGGCGACCCCCCTTCGGATGGCGAGATGAGGCGTGCACGTGAGGCGGTGCGCAGGGAAACCGCGTCGTTCTTCGAGGGTTTGCCCTGTGCACCGAGGCTTCTGCTGTGTGTCGGTGGGACCGCGACGACGCTGGTGGCGATGCATCTGGAACTCGAGCCGTACGACCCGACGCGTGTCGACGGTGCAGAGCTGACATACCGGGACCTGGAGAGGCTGCTTGGCCGCCTGTCCGCGCTCGAACGTGTCGAGCGTGAGAAGATGGTGGGGCTTCAGCCGGAGCGGGCGGGTGTCATCATAGCGGGCACGCTCGTGTTCCTGGAGCTGCTCGAGCTCGCGTGCCTTCCCTCGCTCACCGTGAGCGAGAGCGATATCCTCGAAGGCATCCTGCTCGATGCCGCCGCATCCATGTGAGCGGATGGCGGATGGCATGTCGGTCCCGGCAGGTGCCGTCCACAGCCGGGCGCCGGGCCGTGTCAGCGCTTGACCTCGAAGCCGACCTTCTTGTAGAGGATGGGGCTGCCGTTCGTCTGGTTGTCGGAGAACTGGACCGCCTCGACCGTATGGGTACCCGGCTTGATGGCGTTGCCCTCGAGCGAGAGCGTGACCTCGCTTCCGTCCCCATAGGTGCCCTTCGTCATCTCGGAACCGTCGACGTAGACATGGGTCGTCTGAGCATCGGGGAAGTCCTGGAAACAGACGCCGAGATGTGTCGAGGAGCTGTCCTTGGGGACGGTGATGGTCAGGGTGCCCTCGAGGCTGGTGCCGCTGGAGGTGACCAGGTACATGGTTCCCTCTCCGGTCTCCGCGATGCCTGAGCCATCGAAATCCTTTGCGGTGTTCTTCGAGGATGACTGCGAACCTCCACAGGCGGTGAGTGCGATTGCCATGCTCAGGGCGACCATGACGGCAAGCACTAGGGAAAACGCTTTCCTCATCTGATGACCTCCTGCCTTTGAAACGGACGGGCTTGGCGCGGGCGATCGGTTCGGGGTGGGACGGGGACGGGTCCCTGTGCCACGGTAGACGGTACGTAAGCGCCGCCGTCATGTGTCACGAGAGCAGCCCCGGATGCAAAGCAGGCCATCGGCTCGCAAGCCTCCTGCCTGCGGTTT
>OMSY01000197.1 GCA_900313875.1 uncultured Actinomycetes bacterium | reverse complement strand
GGTCTCGAACGTGTCGACGCCACGGCCCGCTGCCTCACAGCCGACCAACCTCACCTGGGGGTCATCGATGAAATGATGGAACGCCCCCATGGCGTTGGAGCCTCCACCGACACAGGCGATCACGACATCGGGCAGCCTGCCCTCGTCATCGAGCATCTGTTGCCTGATCTCGCGGGAGATGACGGACTGGAAATCGCGCACGATGGTCGGAAAGGGATGAGGGCCCATGACCGACCCAAGCACGTAATGCGTGTCCTGGATACGGCGTGTCCATTCGCGCATCGCCTCGCTCACCGCATCCTTGAGCGTGGCCGTACCCGTCGTCACCGGATGCACCCTGGCTCCGAGCAGGCGCATCTTGTAGACGTTGAGCGCCTGCCGCTCGATGTCCTCCTGCCCCATGAAGACCTCGCACTCCATACCGAAGAGGGCTGCGACCGTTGCGGTGGCGACACCATGCTGCCCCGCGCCGGTCTCCGCGATGACGCGATGCTTGCCCATCTTCCTGGCAAGCAGCATCTGACCGAGCACGTTGTTCACCTTGTGCGCACCGGTGTGGTTGAGGTCCTCGCGCTTGAGGAAGATCCTGGCGCCCCCGAGGTCCTCGGTCATGCGCCTCGCGGGATAGAGCAGCGAGGGGCGCCCGGCATACCCGTTGAACAGCTGTTGCAGCTCCTCGTTGAAACCCGGGTCAGCACGATAGCGCTCATAGGCCTCCTCGAGCTCGATCACCGCGTTCATCAACGTCTCGGGGATGTACTGCCCGCCATGCATCCCGAACCTGCCGCGTGAGGTCGCGGAGTTCTCGGAGGCATCATGGCCCCTACCGACCATCGAAGACCCCTTGGCCCCCTGTGCGGAAGGGGATCGCCCGTCCGTCATCATCGTCATCACCCCTCACATCTCCCGGTTCTCGAACCCGACACGCTTCCTGAGGTCGCCCATGAGCTCGTCGAACTGCTGCAGGTCCAGGGATTGCGCTCCATCGCACAGGGCGGCCTGGGGATTGTCATGCACCTCTATGAGCAGTCCATCGGCACCCACCGCGAGAGCCGCCCGCGCAAGGGGCGCGACGAACGACCGCAGTCCCGCTGCATGGCTCGGGTCGACGATGACCGGAAGGTGGGACCTTTGCTTGAGCGCGACGACCGCCGAGAGGTCGAGGGTGTTGCGCGTCATCGTCTCGAACGTCCGGATACCCCGCTCGCAGAGGATGACGCGGCTGTTGCCGGATGACATGAGATATTCGGCACTCATGAGGAGCTCCTCGATGGTGCTGGAGAGGCCCCGCTTGAGCAGCACGGGCTTGTCCATCTGCCCGACTTCCTTGAGGAGATCGTAGTTCTGCATGTTGCGCGCACCGATCTGCACGATGTCCACCTCGTCGAACAGGGGAACCTGCGTCTGGTTCATGATCTCCGTGACGATGGGAAGCCCGGTCTCCCGTTTCGCCTCGAGCAGGAACCGCAGTCCCTCGGCACCGAGTCCCTGGAACGAATAGGGTGAGGTGCGCGGCTTGAACGCCCCGCCCCGCAGCACCTTCGCACCACTCGACTTGACCGCCCCTGCGATCCTCGTGATCTGCTCCTCGCCCTCCACCGAGCAGGGACCCGCCATGACCGTGAAGGTACCTGCGCCGATGCTGGTCCCACCGACCTCGATGATGGTGTCCTCCGGATGCACCGTACGACCTGCGGCCTTGTACTGCTCGGTCACGCGCTTGCCGAACTCGACGATATCGCTCGTCTCGACCACATGCTCCATGTCGATGGTGGCGGTGTTGCCGATGAGGCAGACGGCGGTATGCTCGGTTCCCTCGCTCACGATGGTGGAGAACCCCTTGTCCTCGAACATGCTGACGAACCGCTGTATCTCGATCTCCTCGACATCTGGTTTGATGATGAATACCATGTTTCCTCCTATCTGGCATCGTCAGGGGAACCGATGCCCCTATCGCAAGCCCGTCCTTCTCCCCGTACCAACCTGATGACGGCGCGCATCTTGCCCAGATCCTTCACGCGGTCGGTCTCGATACCGGAGCTCATGTCGACCGCCCAGGGGTCGAGCCGTCCGATGGCCTCGGCGAGGTTGTCCAAGCTCAACCCACCAGCAAGGATGAACCCGGGTGGGAACCCTTCCACAAGCGACCAATCGAAGCTCGCCCCCGTCCCCTGGCCGTTGTCGAGCAGCACACGGTCTGCAGAGGATGACCGCGCCATCTCAAGGCTCCCCGCATCGCGGACCCTGAACGCCTTCCAGACCTGAATCCCCGGGAGCGCCCGACGCAGCGCCGACACCTGCCCCTCGGTCTCATGGCCATGCAGCTGAACCACCTGGACCGTTCCATCGGCCACAAGCGACCGTATGTGCGGAAGTGAGTCGTCGACGAACACACCGACAATCGGGATCTCCGCATCGATGAGACCGCGCAACCGGCGGGCAGCGGCATCATCCACGTAGCGATGGCTCTGCGGATGGAAGACGAGACCCACGAAATCCGGACGCACCTCGTTCGCATATGCCGCATCCTCGTCGCGGAACAGTCCGCAGAACTTGACCTTGACGCCCATCATGCACCTCCTGCTGCCGCAGCACGGAAAGCGGCCAGCTGCGCCACCTTGTCCCCGGCACGCATGAGCGCCTCGCCCACGAGCACGGCGTCGACGCCCCGACGGGCGAGCTCCCCGACATCCTCCGGCGCGCGGATACCGGACTCGGCGACGAACAGCACCTCGGGGGGCACGAGCTCGCGCAGGCATGAGGCACGCCTGCTATCGACGCTGAAATCACGTAGGTCGCGGTTGTTGACGCCGATGATGCTCGCACCTGCCGCGATGGCGGACCCCACCTCCTGAGCATCATGGGCTTCCACGAGTGCAGCGAGACCCAGCTCGTCACAGACGCCGAGAAGATGCTCCAGCTCAGCGGTATCGAGCAGGGCGCAGATGAGGAGCACCGCATCCGCCCCGAGGCAGCGCGCCTCATGGACCTGATACTCGGATACCGTGAAGTCCTTGCGGAGCAGGGGGCACGAGACCTCCTCGCGCACCGAACGGAAGACCTCGTCGCTGCCGAGGAACCATCTGGGTTCGGTGAGGCACGACACCGCATCCGCACCGGCCTGCGCATATGCTCGCGCGATGCCCCGAAAGTCGAACACCGGATCGATGATTCCCTTGGAAGGCGAGGCCTTCTTCACCTCGCAGATGAAGGAGAGTCCCTCCTTCCCGATGGCATCCCCGAACGGGAACACGGACCTCCCACAGGCAAGCGCACGTTCCCGGATCTCCGACAACGGCACCCGCTCCTCGGCAGCGCGTACACGCTCCCGTGCATGCGCTGCAAGCTCATCGAGGATCATGGCTTCCACCTCTCTCCCCGTTCGAGCGCTCCACGAACTGCTCGAGCTTGGCAAGCGCCGCACCGGAGTCTATGAGCTCCGCAGCAAGCGCGACCCCCTCCTCGAGGGACCCGGCCCTGCCGCTCACGTAGAGACCGGCACCCGCGTTCAGGAGGACGATGGTGCGCTTGGTGCCGCGTTCCTCCCCGGCAAGGATGTCCCGTGTGACCCTCGCGTTCTCCTCAGGCGTTCCTCCCACGATGTCCGCCTTGTCACCGCGCTCGAAGCCGAACTGTTCGGGTGAGATCTCGATGGTGCGGTAATAGCCGTCCTTCAGCTCGCAGACGAGCGTCGGCGCGGAGGCCGATATCTCATCGAGACCATCGGTGCCGTGGACCACGAAGCCGCGCCTGACCCCAAGGCTTGCAAGCACCTTGGCGACGGCCTCCACCAGATAGGCATCGTAGACGCCGAGCACGTAGTAGGTCGGTGATGCGGGGTTGGTGAGCGGACCGAGGATGTTGAACACCGTGCGTATCCCGAGCTCCTTGCGGATGCCGCCGACGTGCCTCATGGACGTGTGGTACCTCTGGGCGAACAGGAAGCACATGCCGACCTCCTCGAGGAGCTCCCTGGCCTGCTCGGGTCCCATGTCGATGTTGGCCCCGAGGGCCTCGAGGCAGTCCGCGGTACCGGAAAGCGATGAGGCGGCGCGATTGCCGTGCTTTGCGACCTTGACCCCGCCTGCCGCTATGACGAAAGCCGCCGAGGTCGAGATGTTGAAGGAGTGCGCATGGTCCCCACCCGTCCCGACGATCTCGAGCGTCTCCATCGCACCGACCGGCACCGGGATGGCATGGTCTCGCATGGCCTGCGCACTGCCACTGATCTCGTCTATCGTCTCGGCCTTCGCGGACTTGGTGGAAAGGGCAGCGAGATAGGCCGCGTTCTGGACCTGGCTCGTCTGCCCGCTCATGATCTCGTTCATGACCGTATAGGCCTCATCGTAGGTGAGGTCCTGCTTGTCCACGATCTTCATGATGGCTTTCTCGATCATCATCGTCGCCTCCTGACGTCGGTTGGCTCGTCCATGGTTTCTCATCTGGTCTTTTCCCTGGTGCGCACGAAAGCACGCTCATATCGCGAGGAAGTTCGCAAGGATCGCCTCACCTTGGGGGGTGAGGATGGATTCGGGGTGGAACTGCACCCCGAACACCGCAAGGTCCCGATGCTCGACAGCCATCACCTCCCCGTCGGCCGCGGTCGCCGTGATGCGCAGGCAGTCCGGCAGCGAATCCCGATGCGCGGAAAGCGAGTGGTAGCGCCCCGCATCGATGTGCTCGGGTAACCCCGCGAAGAGCGGGGAAGAGGTGTCGAGGATGACCGTCGACTGCTTGCCGTGCATGAGCATCAAAGCATGCCCGACCGTCCCACCGAACGCCTCGCAGATGGATTGGTGACCAAGGCAGATACCGAGGATGGGCACCTCGTCGGAAAGCTCCCGCACCACGTCCATGCAGATACCGGCATCCCTGGGGTGACCCGGTCCCGGCGAGAGGACGATATGGCTCGGCTGCGATGCGCGCACCTCGTCGACGCTGAGGACGTCGTTGCGCACGACCCGGAGCTCCTCCGCCTCTGCACCCCGTACGGCCAGCTGCCCCTCGAGCAGGGCACCCATCATCTGGTAGAGGTTGTAGGAGAAGCTGTCATAGTTATCGATCAGAAGAATCATCGTCCAGACCTCCCTGCGCCATCTCGAGCGCCTGCATCACGGCTCCTGCCTTGTCGATGCATTCGCGGTATTCCCTCTCCGGTACGCTGTCGGCAACGATGCCCGCACCCGAGCGCACGAACACCCTGTTCCCCTTGCGGTAGGCCAGGCGGATCGCGATGCAGACGTCCATGTTGCCCGCAAAGTCGAGATAGCCGACGGCGCCACCGTAGATGCCGCGTTTGTCCCCCTCGAGTTCGTCGATGATCTGACATGCGCGGATCTTGGGCGCCCCCGAAAGCGTACCTGCCGGCAACACGGCATCGATGGCATCGACCGCATCGCAACCCTCCCGGAGCTCGCCCCGCACCGTCGACCCGATGTGCATCACGTGCGAGAAACGCTCGATGACATGGAACCGCTCTACCTGGACGCTGCCGAAACGGGAGACCTTGCCAAGGTCGTTGCGCCCGAGGTCCACGAGCATGTTGTGCTCGGCAAGCTCCTTCTCATCCGCCAGCAGGTCCTGCTCGAGCGCTGCATCCTCCTCATCCGTCCCACCCCGTGGGCGCGTCCCCGCAAGGGGAAACGTGTGCAGCGTGCCATCCTGGACCCGGACGAGCGTCTCGGGTGAGGCACCGGCGATCTCAAGGTCCCCGGAGAAGTAGAACATGTAAGGAGACGGGTTGAGACACCGCAGCACCCGGTAGGTGTCGAGAAGATTCCCCTCGAAACCGGCATCGAGCCGGTTGGAGAGCACGGCCTGGAAGATATCGCCCTCGAGGATATGCTCCTGCACACGTCTCACCATCGCGCAATAGGCATCCTCATCGAAAAGCTCCCGCACCGGCGAGGAAAGCCGCCCTGACCCATCAGGATGCTCCCGTCCCTCGAGCACGAGCTCGCGCATCCCCGCAAGCTCGCGTGCTGCGCGACGGTATCCCGACTCGAGGCCATCGACCGGCACGTTGACGATGAGCCGGATCTTGTGACGGTGATGGTCGAAGACGATCACCCTGTCGAAGAGCATGAGGTCCATATCGCAGAACCCCTCGGTGTCCTCGGCGGTGAACACGAGGCCCGGCTCCGCATACTTGAGGTATTCATAGGAAAAGTAGCCGACGAGACCGCCGGAGAAGGGCGGCATCCCCTCGAGTCGGGGGCTCGCGTTGTCGGCGATGACCTGCCTGATGGCCTCACCTGGATGCGCGACATCGACCGTGACGTCGGCTCCGGCGCTGACCGTGAGCTTGCCGTCGGTGCAGGACAGCCGCATGCGGGGTTCGTATCCAAGGAAGGTGTAGCGACCACGGGCGTCCCGGGATTCCGCTGACTCGAGAAGGAAACAGTGATCGCTCACGTACTTGAGGCGACGCAGGACCTGAATGGGGGTCGTGCTGTCCGCATACAGCTCACGGCTCACTGGAATCGACCGGTACCTACCGGATGCGACGAGCTCCCGTGCCATCTCGATCGGGGGATACATCATCGTCCACCTCATCTCCTCGTGGAGGAGGGCAATGAAAAAAGCCCTTGCCTCCTGCTGTCTTCTGCAGGGACAAGAGCCTTGGGAACGACTCCTGCGGTGCCACCACT
>OMSY01000044.1 GCA_900313875.1 uncultured Actinomycetes bacterium | reverse complement strand
GACTCGTTGCACGAGGCCGAGATGTTCGCCGAACAGCTTCTGGAGGATTTTCGCGCCGCCATCGACGAGCATCAGTTCAAGCTCTATTTCCAGCCGAAGTTCGATGTCCGTCCAAACGAGCCGCTCCTCTGCAGCGCGGAGGTGCTGGTGCGTTGGGAGCATCCGACGTTGGGCATGGTGATGCCGGGGAAGTTCATCCCCCTGTTCGAGGACAACGGCATGATCACCGAGCTGGACAAGTACGTCTGGAAGGAGGCGGCGGCCCAGGTCAGGGATTGGCGGGAGCGTCTGGGTATCTCCGTGCCGGTGTCTGTGAACGTTTCCCGTATCGATATGTACGATCCTGACCTGGTGGACAACCTGGAGCGCATCGTCGCTGACAACGAGCTTACCCATGACCTGATCTTGCTGGAGATCACGGAGTCGGCGTACACCCAGGATTCGGCGCAGATGATCGATACGGTGAACCTTCTTCGGGAGAAGGGCTTCCGTATCGAGATGGATGATTTCGGCTCAGGCTATTCCTCCCTGAACATGATCTCGACCCTGCCCATCGATGCCCTGAAGCTCGATATGCAGTTCATCCGCAATGCCTTCAAGGACCGCAAGGACACGCGGCTCCTGGAGATGATCATCGGGCTTGCGGACTCGCTTGCCGTTCCGACGATCGCCGAAGGCGTGGAGACGGCGGAGCAGCTCTTCACGCTGAAGGTCATGGGTTGCGCCATCGTCCAAGGTTACTATTTCTCGAAACCACTTCCCACGGACGAGTTCGAGGCCTACCTGGTCGAGCATGAGGTGGGGCCTGAAAGCGCCGAGGTGAAGCCGAGGTTCGGCAAGATATGGGACAGGTTCACCTACAACGCCCTGCATGACCCCCTTACCGGCATGTACAACCAGAGCGCATTCGACATCCTGTTCCATGATTCCGATCAGGACCATATCGGCGTGTTGCTCGTTCATGTGGATGGATACCAGGCTATTCGAAACGCGAATGGGCAGAAAGCTGCAGATGACGCGATCAAGCGGGTTGCCTCCATTCTCCAGGAGAGCTTCCGCTCGGTTGATGACATCTGCCGCCTGGGAGACGATGAGTTCGTGGTCATCATGACGCGGGTCACGAGCTCTATGCAGGGCCTGGCCCTCAGCAAGGTCGAGAAGATGAACGCGATCCTGAGCGATCCCGAATACGGCACGCCATCGCCTGCGCTGATGGTCGGCATCGCATTCTCCGATCGGGAGAACCCCGAGGGCGATATCTTCCAAGACGCCGATACGGCGCTTCGTAGGACGAGACAGGCGAACCTCAGTGGATGCACTGTCTTCTGATGCCGTGGTCTTGGAATAGGTGTCTTGCTATGGGTTTGATATGACGAATGACATGAACATGGAGAAGGGGTTGGACCGTTACCTGTCGCCCATCGATGCGTGGACCATGTCCTTCGGGGTCATGGTCGGCTGGGGCGCCTTTGTCATGTCGGGTACGAGCTTCCTCCCGCTTGCCGGTCCGCTCGGCACCATCATCGCCATGGCCTTGGGGACCCTGTTCGTCCTGGTCATCGGCATGAACATCTCGTTTCTGATGAAGCGCAGCTCCCGGACGGGGGGAGTGTACTCTTACACGAAGGAGGCGTTCGGACGGGACCACGCCTTCCTGTGCGCATGGTTCCTGTGCCTTTCCTATCTGACGATCGTGTTCCTGAACGCGAGCGCGCTCTTCATCGTCGCGCGGACGGTCTTCGGGAGCGCATTGCAGTCCGGGGCCTATTACCTGGTTGCCGGCAACCAGGTGTATCTCGGAGAGGTGATCACGACCGTTCTCGCCCTTCTGGCGATAGGGGTCCTGTACATCGTTGCGAAGCCGGTCTTCCAATATGTCCATACCGTTCTGTCCCTGGTTCTCGTCATCGGTGCCGTGGCTGTCGCGTTGCTCTGCATGCCACATGCGTCCATGGAGGCTGTGACCAGTTTCGGGATCACGGGTGTCCGGCCAGCCTACGGCATCTTCAGCATAGTGATCCTGGCACCATGGGCGTTCGTCGGTTTCGAGGTCATCACCTTCGACACGGCGCATTTCCGCTTCGACATCAAGAAGTCATGGCCGATCATCTTCACATCGGTCCTCGTGGCGGGGTTCGTCTATGCTTCCATGGCGGTGGTGAGCATATCGGCTGTGCCGGATGGCTTTTCCTCGTGGGCCGAGTACATCGGCAGCCTGAGCAGCCAGACAGGCGTTGCCGCCGTACCGACGTTCCATGCGGCCGAGGCCATCCTTGGGAAAGCAGGGCTTGTCATCGTCGTCTGTTCTGCACTCTCCGCTATCCTCACGGGCATCATCGGTGGCTATCGTGCGACGACCCGTGTGCTTGCCACCATGGCCGAGGACAAGATCCTTTCCGAGAAGTTCTCCAAGACGACCTACAGCATCCTGTTCATCATGGTGCTCTCCATCCTCATATCGTTCTTGGGGAGGAACACCCTGAACTGGTTCGTCGACCTGACGGCTTTCGGGGCCATCGTCAGCTTCGGCTATACCTCGGCGGCGACGTTCAAGATAGCCAGAACCGAGGACAACAGGAAGATGATGGTTTTCGGCATGACCGGTGCGGTGATATCCATAGCGTTTGCGCTTGTGCAGATCGTGCCCCGGCTCACGGCCATGGAAGCCATGGGGAACCAGGCATTCCTCATGCTTTCCGTCTGGTGTCTGCTCGGGTTCGTGTTCTACTGGCGAACCGTGGTGCACAGCACGTTGTCGGAATACAGTGGCATGTCGGTTTCCGGTATCGCGCTCTTCGCGTTGCTGGTGTATTCCGCCTTGCTCTGGTTCATCAAGCTCCTGATCGAGAAGACCGGTTCGGCGGATATCCAGAGTTCCATCGCGCATGGCGGCTTCGTCGTGCTGCTGATCATCTTCGTCGGTCTGGTCGTCATGCTCTATATACTCAACCTGGTCCGCTCGAAGCACGAGGCGGTCGAGCGCGACAAGATCCGCGCCGTGGAAGGCAGCCTTGCCAAGAGCCAGTTCCTGTTCAACATGTCCCATGATATCCGCACGCCCATGAACGCGATCATCGGTTACACCAATCTTGCACGCGGGGAAAGCTCCCTCGAGGCGGTGAGGGGGTACCTTGACAAGATCGATGGCTCCAGCCAGCATCTCCTGGCGCTCATCAATGACGTGCTGGAGATGAGCAGGATCGAAAGCGGCAGGGTCGAGCTCGAATTCGCGCCAGAGGACCTGTGCGGCATACTCGAGAGCATGGACGACCTGTTCTCCGAGCAGATGAAGCAGAAGGGAATCGATTTCTCCGTACATGATGCGCAGGTGAAGAACCGGTATGTCTGGTGCGACAAGAAGAACCTGAACCGCATCCTGTTGAACCTTCTCGGCAACGCATACAAGTTCACTCCGGGAGGCGGCACGATCTCCGCGTCGCTATGGGAGATCGGCAGCGGGGAGAACGGCTACGGCTCGTATGAGCTCCGTGTGCAGGACAGCGGTATCGGCATGTCCCAGGAGTTCGTGGAGAAGATGTTCAACGCCTTCGAACGCGAACGCAGCTCCACGGACAGCGGTATCGAGGGGACGGGACTCGGTCTGGCGATCACCAAGAGCATCGTCGACCTGATGGGAGGCACCATCGAGGTGCTGACGTCTCCGGGCAGTGGCACGGAGATGATCATCCGCCTGAAGTTCAGGCTGGCAACCGAAGAGGAGGTGTCCGTCGAACAGGGGACGCTCGACAGTGGTATCGAGGCCGAAGTCGATTTCACCGACAAGCGTTTGCTGCTGGTCGAGGACAACCTGATCAACCTGGAGATCGCCCGCATGATCCTCGAGCAGATGGGCTTTGCCGTGGAGTCTGCGGAGAACGGGCAGATTGCATTCGATACGGTCGCGGCATCCGAGCCCGGGTACTTCGATGCGGTCCTGATGGACATCCAGATGCCGGTGATGGACGGATATGCTGCCACGCGGGCGATTCGCGCGCTGGATGACGAGGGGCTTGCGAGCATCCCGATCCTCGCGATGACCGCCAATGCGTTTCAGGAGGATGCGCAGGCGGCACGTGAGGCCGGGATGCAGGGCCATATCGCGAAGCCCGTCGATGTGAACGTGCTCAAGAAGACGCTCGCCGAGGTCTTGGCTGCGGCTCAGAGAGAGTGTTGACATATGCCGGGGGAGGCGTTGGCGATGCCACCAGGATCGCCGGCGACGCCATCGCAAGAGGGGCAGTGCCGTTTGTCGGGCAATGAACGGGATTGGAAAGGGGCAGGTGCAAGCGCATGAAGGACTTCGATACCTCCAAGTACGATGATTTCCCCATCACCGTGCTCATCTACGAAGTGGTCTACGATGAAGACGGGGCCTTCGCGGACTATCGCATCGCCTACGGCAACAAGCGGTTCGCTGACGACTACAAAGCCATATACCATCGGGACGTTTTCCTCGGTGCATCGGCTATCAAGGACCATCTGGTGGACGAGTACACGCTCCAGAGGATGGGCGAGCTCCGGTGCGGGAACCCGCAGTCCTTCTCGACCTATGTGGCGCATGCGGGTCTCCACATCCACATGAGCCCTCTCGTCAATCTGCCGGAGGGGTATATCGGTTACATCATCACGGATATCGGGGATTCCGATGAGCAGGAATCCCGGGTGCATTTCCTGCAGGCCGTGTCCCAGATGAACAACATCGCCTGCCTGCTGCAGCAGAACGATGACAAGAGCCTCACCGCCATCTATGCGACGCCGGCGTTCTGTGACATGCTGGAGTGCGGTAGCCGGGAAGAGGCCCTGGAGCTGATGGACGGCTTCGGATTCCTCGACAGCACCTATGAGGAGGACAGGGAGCAGGTCCGCGGCATGCTGGAGCACCGCATCGGCGCGAACGGCACGCAGAACCTGACGATTCGCAAGGTCACAGCCAGGGGCAACTCCATCTGGTGCTCGGTCCACTACGCCTTCATCGACATGCCCGGCGTGCAGTACGTGTACTGCACGTATGCCGATGTGACGGTGCTGAAACGTTATGAGGACCAGCTTCAGAGCATCTACACGAGCTTGGGGAACAACTTCTACCAGTCGGAGGACGACACGTTGGTGCGCCTGCGGGCGAACCTGACAACGAACGTCGTGGAGGAGGGCAGCGGCACGGCGATGTTCTCCTCGTCCACGGCCGGCATTCCCTTCACGGAGGCGATCGAACGACGCGTACGGCATTTTCCCATCAAGGAAGAGCGCATCGAGTTCCTCGACACCTTCAGCATCCCCGCCCTCACCAAAGCCTACCTGGATGGCGAGGTGACCGCGAGCAGGGTCCTGTACTCGAAGCTGCCGAACGACACCGTTTCCTATGTCAAGATCACGGCGAACGTGACCCGCCACCCCCTGTCCGGTGACCTGGTCGCCTTCATCACGGAGGAGTCGAACAACCCGGAGAAGCTCGCCTCCACCATCAACGGCAAGATCCTTGCCAAGCAGTTCGACCTGGTGGCGTATATCGCCCGTGATGTATACGACGTGGCCATCGGAGATGCCAGCCCCATCGAGCACGGGAACATCTTCCCGAAGGAGAAGCACGGCTCCTACAAGGAGTACCTGGAGACGCAGATCATCCCCGCGCTGAGTGATGACGAGGCTTATCGGCAGAGGATCCGCGAGGCCATGGACCTGAAGACCGTGTTCAAGATGTTCCAGGTCAAGGAACCGTATTCCGTCGATATCGAGGTGGAGATGGAAGACGGGCATTTCTACAAGCGGTTCGACTTCTATTCCGTGGACCCGGAATCCGAGTACTGCATCGTTCTCAAGACGGATACGACGGCTGTCCGTCTGGAGCAGATCGCGCAGGCGGAGCAGAAGAAGGAGCTGGAGCACAGCAAGCAGGAACTTGCCGACACGGACGAGATCATGGCAAACGCCGGCTTCGGCATGTGGCACATGACGCTGGAGGAGGGCAAGGCACCTCGACTGCGTGCAAATGCCAAGATGAAGGAGCTTCTCGGGATACCTGGACAGGAATTGACGGAGGAGGAGATCTACGACGCCTGGTATTCCCATGTGCCTGAAGCGGAGAGACCCGAAGTGATGAAAAGGATCGAGGAGATGCTTTCAGGGAAGCTGTCCGAATGCATCAACCTCTGGATCCATCCGGACGGCCATGAGATGTATACGCGCTTCGGCGGTACGGTGACGGCTGATGAGAAGGAGCAGCAGCAGCTGCGTGGCTATTACAGCGACGTGACCGAAACCGTCCGCGAGGACCGTGCGCAGCGCGATGCGCTGGCCGACGCCTTGGTGGCCGCTGAACATGCCAACAAGGCCAAGACCACCTTCCTCAACAACATGTCCCACGATATCCGCACGCCGATGAACGCCATCGTGGGCTTCACGGCTCTTGCGGCCTCCCATATCGACAACAAGGAGCAGGTACAGGACTATCTGAGCAAGATCTCCATCTCCAGTCAGCATCTTCTCTCGCTCATCAACGACGTTCTCGACATGAGTCGCATCGAGAGCGGCAAGATGACGCTGGACGAATCAGAGGTCCATCTGCCCGATATGATCCATGACCTGCGGACGATCATCCATGCGAACATCACCTCCAAGCAACTGGAGCTGTTCATCGACACGCAGGACGTCATCAACGAGGACATCGTCACCGACAAGCTGCGGCTCAACCAGGTGTTCCTGAACATCCTCTCGAACGCCATCAAGTTCACCCCGAGCGGTGGGTCCATCAGCTTCCGCGTGGTCGAGAAACCCTCCACGATCGCCGAGCATACCGAATTCGAGTTCCACATCAAGGACACGGGCATCGGCATGAGCGAGGAGTTCCAGAAGACGATCTTCGAGGCCTTCACCCGTGAGAAGACCAGCACCGTCAGCGGCATCCAGGGCACCGGCCTCGGCATGGCGATCACCAAGAGCATCGTGGACATGATGGGTGGCGACATCGCCGTGTTCAGCGAGGAGGGCAAGGGCACGGAGTTCGTCGTCAACGTCCCCTGTCGCCTGAGCAGCAACCCGACGAAGCTCGAGACGATACCCGAGCTGCAAGGGCTGCGTGCGCTGGTCGCCGATGACGATACGGACACCTGCCTCTCCGTCTGCGCGATGCTCCGCAAGATGGGGATGCGGCCCGATTGGACGAGTTCCGGGCGAGAGGTCGTGATCCGGGCGAAGGAATCGCTGGACCAATCCGACGAGTTCCGGACCTATCTCATCGACTGGCAGATGCCGGACATGAATGGAATCGAGACGGCGCGCCGCCTGCGCAAGGTGATCGGGGACGGCGTGCCCATCATCATGCTGACTGCCTATGATTGGGCGGACATCGAGGAGGAGGCCAGGGAAGCAGGGGTGACCGCCTTCTGTTCCAAGCCGTTGTTCATGTCCGAGCTGCGCAACGTGCTTGCAGCGCCGTTCCGTGCAGAGGCAGACGACGTGGATTCGGAGGATTCGGCGGTGGACTTCACCGGCAAGAGGATCTTGCTGGCGGAGGACAACGAGATGAACCAGATGATCGCGGAGGCGATCCTGACCGAGTCCGGCTTCGAGCTCGATATCGCATGCGATGGCCAGATTGCGGTCCAGATGATGGATGAGGCCCCCGCAGGGACGTATGATGTCATCCTGATGGACATCCAGATGCCGACGATGGACGGTTACGAGGCCGCGCAGCTGATCCGTGCCATGGATGACAGGGAGAAGGCGGAGATCCCGATCATAGCCGTCACCGCGAACGCTTTCGAGGAAGACCGCAAGCTGGCGCTGGAGGCTGGCATGAACGGTCATCTGGCAAAGCCCTATGACATCCCGAAGATGCTCGAGATGCTGGGAGAGCTAATCGGATGAGTCGCCTGCAGCGACGGGGCTCGCCCCGTCGCTGCTCGAGGGGCCGTTCCGGAGCGTCGGCCAGGGCGCAGGGCATGCGTGGGGATTCGACGGGTCGCACTGCTCGTCAACATGGCTCAATGGCTCGAACCGGGTCGTCTGAGAATGCGACGCGTGCGAGCTTGCGGAAAACGCGCGGAGGCATTCCGACGCGCTGCGAGAACATCGTCGAGAAGCTCGTCGCGCGCGCAAAGCCGCACCTGTGCGCGATCTGGTCGATGCTCAGCTCACTCGAGGCAAGCAACCGCTTCGCGCGGTCGACGCGTTCCGCCGCGATGAACTCCGTGGTGGTGGTCCCGGTCGCCTGCTTGAAGAGCCGTTTGAACTTGGTCGTGCCCATCTGCGCCATCCCGGCGAGGTCCTCAAGGCGAAGCGGGGCATCGATGTTGGCTCGGATGTGGTCGGCCACGAGCACGATCGCCTGACGGTCCTCGCCGTCGACCGCTTCGGAGAAGCGGTCCTCCATGACCAGCAACCGTCCCATCACCTCGTTCGCGATGCCCTCGAAGAGCAGTTCGGCTGCCTTGCCGCGCGCTTCGGTGTCCCTGATCGTCTCGAGCAGGTGCGGGATCTGGGGATCCCACATGCTTCTCCCGCGCATCGCTCCAAGGCACGCAGCGAGGTGGGTCAGCGACCTGGCGCATCCGTCACCGAACACTTTCTCGAAATATCCGTCATAGTACTCGATTTCGGTGTAGGCGACGTCATGGACCGGATGGGTCGCTACCAGCAGGTCAAGGAGAAGATGGGCAACGCCGCCGTCGAGTACGTGCGAGGCATGCGCGTCGTCAAGGCATTCGGGCAGACCGCACGGTCGTTCAGGAAGCTCGCCGAGGCCATCAAGGACTACACGGGCCTGGCGTTGGACGTCACGTTCTTCTTCCAGAACTCCATGCCCGGCTTCACCGCGTTGCTTAACAGCGCCTACCTGTTCGTCCTGCCGGTGGGCATCCTTCTCGCCCCCGGTGCGAGGGACTGGCCGACCTTCGTCCTCTCGCTCGTCTTCTACCTGCTGTTCGTGCACTCGATCTCGAGTGTGTTCCAGAAGATCCTCTATGTGAGCGAGGATTCCATGATCGCCAGCGCTAGCATCGGGCGCATCGACTCGGTGCTGGGGCTGGGCGAGCTCGTCTCCGTTGGCGACGCACAGGTCCCGCGTGATGCCTCGGTGTCGTTCGAACACGTGAGCTTCGCATACGAGGAAGGTGCCCCGCTGGCTTTGGACGACGTGTCCTTCACGGTGCCTGCCGGCAGCGTGTGCGCGATCGTGGGGCCGTCGGGGTCCGGCAAGTCGACGATCGCCAACCTCGTCGCGCGCTTCTGGGACGTCGACCGTGGCTGCGTTCGCGTGGGTGGTGCCGACGTGCGGTCGATGGACCCCGATGAACTCATGGGTCAGCTGAGCCTGGTGTTCCAGGACTTCCATCTGTTCCGCGAGAGCATCGCGGACAACATCCGCCGTGGCCGCGATGGTGCGACGGATGCCGAGGTGGTCGCGGCGGCGAAGGCAGCCCAGGCGCACGACTTCATCGAACAGCTTCCCGATGGTTACGACACCGTCGTGGGTGCTGCCGGCGTCCACCTGTCCGGGGGCGAGGGCCAACGCATCGCCATCGCCCGGGCGATCCTCTCGGACGCCCCTGTCGTGGTGCTTGACGAGGCCACCGCATTCGCCGACCCTGAGAACGAGCGGTCCATCCAACAGGCGTTCGAGAAGCTCATGGACGGCAAGACGGTGCTGATGATCGCGCACCGCATGCGCACGGTGGCAGGGGCGGACCACATCGTGGTGATTGACGACGGCCGCGTGGTCGAGGAAGGCGACCATGGG
>OMSY01000189.1 GCA_900313875.1 uncultured Actinomycetes bacterium | reverse complement strand
CGTGGTCGTAAGAAGTCCCTGCGCGCCCTCGTCAGCCTTCTCGAGAACCGTCCTGCCGATGCGCCGAATTCCCCCATCATCGTGGCGAGCGCGGATGCCCCCAAGGACGCGGACCATGTCGCGGAGAGGGTCACGAAACAGATATCCGATGCCATCATCGTGCGCACCGATGTCGGGCCGGTCATCGGGTCCCATGTCGGACCGGGTATGGTGGCTTTCGCGTTCTTCGGTGTCGACCGACGGAAGAACATCTCCATCGGTGACCTCATAGCCCATAAGGTGGTCGGAAAGGGCAAGGATGGGCAGCCGAGCGGGCTTGGAGCGGTGCTCGGGGCTGACGGCGACGTGTGATGTGCGTCCTGCCTTCCAGGATTGCGATTCCGTGCGGTTCCGACATCCGATAGGGGGGATGAGCATGGGCAACCCGGCTTCAGAGAATGTGCATGCCATCTCGGCGCGGTTGCACGCGGCGCCCTTGGACGAGCTCGAGGGTCTCGTCGCCCGCTATGCCGAGGACCCCCGCAGCGGGGTGCGCAAGGCGGTCGGGGTCGCGCGCAGACGTCTCGAGTCGCATGCCGAGCGGGTTGCCCATACCCGTGAGCTCTACGCACGGCAGCGGGAATATGCTGGTGCCGGTCTCGTCGTGGGTATCGATGAGGTGGGACGTGGCGCGGTGGCGGGGCCGCTCACCGTCGCTGCGGTCGCCCTGCCCGATGAGCCCCTCATCATCGGACTCGATGATTCCAAGAAGCTTCAGCCCTCATTGCGCGAGGAGCTTGCGCTCGAGATCCGGCGCAATGCCATCGCCATCGGGATGGCCCATATACCCCCCGACGAGATAGACCGTGATGGCATGTCGCGGTCCCTGCGTCGCGCGATGCTCCTCGCGCTCGAGGACGCTGGTGTGGACCCGGACGTGGTGCTCATCGACGGTACCCCGTTGCACATCTGCCCCGAGGAGGTTGCGGTCGTGGGCGGGGACGGGCTCATCGCCTCGATCGCCGCCGCCTCCATCGTGGCCAAGGTCACACGCGATGCCCGCATGCGTGTGGCCGACGGCGAGTATCCCGGATATCATCTCGCCTCGTCCAAGGGCTATGCGAGTCCGGAGCACATCGCAGCGATACGCGAGCTCGGTCTGACCCCCTTCCATCGTGCGACCTTCTGTGAAGGTTTCATGTCGATTCAGGACAGCCTGTTCTGAGTCATACCCTGTCCAGCAGGGGTTTTCATATCTCGTTGGATTCCCGTTCCGCCGTCATGGGCTAGCTGTTGCGAGCGCGTCGTGCGCAGTGTTTGGATGCATCCGTCTATGATATGCCTCCGATACCGAATCGAGAGAGGGGGCATGCATGGCGAGCACCGACTTGGACCTGCAGGTGCGTTTGAGGACGATGGACGATGGCTGGGAGATGGAGGCGTTCGAGGACGAAGCCGAGCGTGAGCGGCTGATCGGGGAAGGGGACGCGGAAGCGGCGTACAAGGAGCCTTCCGATGAGGAGGGCCACAGGAAGGGTCGCCGGCGGTCGCTCGGTCGAAGGGGAGAGGACGCTGCAGCGGCATATCTCGAGCGTTGCGGCATGGAGGTCCTCGAGCGCAACTGGCGTTGCCCATTCGGCGAGGTGGATATCGTGGCGTTCGATGACGGTGAGCTCGTTTTCGTCGAGGTCAAGACACGACAGGGGGTGGGTTGCGGTCTCCCGGAGGATGCGGTCACCCCCGAGAGGCGTGCGCGCTACGAGCGCATCGCCGCGATGTACCTTGCGGAGGGCGGACCCATGACCTGTCCCGTGCGTTTCGATGTCATCGCGATACTCGTCATCGGCGAGGACCGGGCACTGCTCCGTCATCATCGCAGCGCGTTCTCGCATGGGGATTGACATGGAGGGCCAGTATGCGGTCAGGACCTGCACCCTCGTCGGGATCGAGGCGTTGTCCGTCACCGTCGAGGTGGACATCGGGCAGGGATTGCCCGGCATCTTCATCGTCGGTTTGCCTGACGTGGCGGTGCAGGAGGCGCGGCAGCGTGTGAGAAGCGCCCTGCGTGCCTGCTCCTTCTCGATTCCCCCTGCGCGGATCGTGGTGAACCTTGCGCCCGGGCGGTTGCGGAAGAGCGGTTCCGGTTTCGACCTGCCCATCGCGGTGGCGGTTCTCTGTGCCACGCGTCAGATCCCGAATGACTGGGTTGACAGCTCGCTCATCGTGGGGGAGTTGTCGCTTGGTGGAGCCGTGCGGCCGGTGCAGGGGCTTCTCGCCTATGCGCGGGCGGCGGGCCAGCAGGACCTTGCCCTCGTCAGCGCACCTGCCGCCGAGCTCTGCAACCTCGATGGCGTCGAGTACCGGGGCATCAGGTCCCTGTCCGAGCTCCGACGCGAGCCGCGGTGGCATCAGCCCAAGGGCACACCAGCTGCCGCGCAGCCGGTGGTCGGTGATTATGCGGACATCGCAGGTGATGACATCCCCAAGCGTGCCTTGCAGATAGCGGCGGCGGGGGAGCATGGGCTGCTCATGATGGGGCCTCCCGGTAGCGGGAAGACGATGCTTGCGAGCAGGCTTCCGACCATCCTGCCTCCGCTCGATGCCGACGAGCGCCTCGAGAGCGCCCTCATCCATTCGATAGCGGGGCTCGACACGACGGCCGTGTTCGCGGGGATCCGTCCGTTCAGGGCGCCGCATCACTCCGCCTCCATCGTCGGGCTCATCGGAGGTGGCAACCCATTGCGCTTCGGCGAGGTCTCGCTCGCGCACAAGGGTGTGCTGTTCCTAGATGAGATGCCCGAGTTCTCCGTGCGCGTTCTGCAGGCGCTTCGACAGCCGATGGAGAGCGGGGAGGTCGTCATCGTGCGAGCGGGCTACCGGGTCCGCATACCGTCCGCATTCATG
>OMSY01000086.1 GCA_900313875.1 uncultured Actinomycetes bacterium | reverse complement strand
GGGGCGTTCCATCATTTCATCGATGACCCCCAGGTGAGGTTGGTCGGCTGTGAGGCAGCGGGCCGTGGCGTCGACACGTTCGAGACCGCTGCGACCATCACGACGGGACGGGAGGGGATCTTCCATGGCATGAAGTCGTACTTCTGCCAGGACGGCTATGGTCAGATCGCACCCGTCTACTCCATATCGGCCGGACTCGACTATCCCGGTATAGGACCCGAGCATGCATATCTCCACGACATCGGTCGTGCGGAATACGTGCCCATCACCGACGAGCAGGCGGTCTGCGCGTTCGAGTACCTCTCGCATACGGAAGGCATCATCCCCGCCATCGAGAGCGCGCATGCCGTGGCGTATGCGATGGAGATCGCACCCGGGATGACGTCTGACCAGACCATCGTCATCAACCTGTCCGGACGCGGTGACAAGGACTGCATGTCCGTCGCGCGTTATCGGGGAGAGGAGATCATCCAATGAGCATTGCTCGTGCATTCGACCGGGGAAAGGCCTTCATCGCCTTCATCACCTGCGGGGACCCATGTCTCGAGACGACCGAGGAGCTCGTCTGCGCGATGGCGAGGGAGGGGGTGGACCTCATCGAGCTCGGAATCCCGTTCTCTGACCCGACCGCCGAGGGACCGACCATCCAGGACGCCAACCTGCGTGCGCTCTCGGGCGGGGTGACGACCGATGACATCCTCGAGATGGTGACGCGTGTGCGGGGCAAGGTGAGCGTACCGCTCGTGTTCATGACATATGCGAACGTCGTCTACTCGTACGGGGCCGAACGCTTCTGTGCGGAAGCGGCGCAGGCGGGTATCGAGGGCCTGATTCTCCCCGATGTTCCTTTCGAGGAACATGATGAGTTCGCGCGCATCTGTGACGCGCACGGTATCGAACTCGTCTCGATGATCGCCCCGACCTCCCATGACCGCATCGCCACCATCGCACGTTCTGCGAAGGGCTTCGTCTACTGCGTCTCGTCATTGGGGGTGACCGGGGTGCGGTCATCCATCGCGACCGATGTCGGTGCGATGACGTCCCTCGTCCGTGAGGTGACCGACGTGCCCGTGGCGGTGGGGTTCGGCATCTCGACACCCGAGCAGGCTGCCACGATCGCCCAGGATGCGGATGGGGTCATCATCGGTTCGGCGATCGTGCGCCTCGTGGAGCGTGATGGGAGGGGGTCCGCCCCCGCTGTGGCGCGGTTCGTCCGCGACGTCCGTGCAGCCTTGGACGAGGTGATCGAGGTGCCGGCTCCCGTGTGATGAGACAAGGCGTGGGCATGGCGGGTCCGTGGGGGAAGTTGTCCCGACCGGCGGTTGCATGCGCGTGCTGCATTGACCGAAGTTGGTGGCGTGGTACACTACAAACTTGCAAGACTGCATGCGCCCTTAACTCAGCTGGTAGAGTAGCGGACTTTTAATCCGAATGTCTGGGGTTCGAGTCCCCAAGGGCGTACCAGGGAAATCACAGGTCAGGGGCTTATGGAGCCTCTGGCCTGTTTGCTTTCAATCGGCGATGGAGGCATTCAGGGAGACACCTGCGCTGAACCTCGGGTTCTTATCAGCTCATTGTGCTTCGGGGCGTTCGAGCTGAACGGCAATGAATGGCCCATGTTGGGTTGATATCGGGGCCCAATGGGGCAGGGGTAGGTGCTCCTTGCTAGAATGAAGCCAGGTAGACATCGACGGCAGGGACGAGGACATGGCAGACGACGACCGCGAACTCAGAGCAGATGACGGCGACCCCGCTGATTCCGGGGAGGATGCCTTCGCGTACGGGTCGCTCGGCCTCCTCGCCTACAGCGAGCCCTTCGAGTCCGAGCTCGATGCCTGTGACGCCTTCCTCGAATGGGTGATGGAGCGCGGGATAGAGCCCTGGCCCCATCAGGAGGAGGCGCTGATGGGCCTTGCGGTCGGCAACCATGTCATCCTCGGGACGCCGACCGGGTCGGGCAAGTCGTTGGTCGCGCTCGGGTTGCATTTCATGGCCCTCGCCACGGGAAGGCGCTCGTATTACACCGCCCCCATCAAGGCGCTCGTCAGCGAGAAGTTCTTCGATCTCGTCGACGTGCTCGGACGTGAGAACGTCGGCATGATCACCGGCGACACGCATATCAACGCGCAGGCGCCGGTCATCTGCTGCACTGCGGAAATCCTCGCCAACCAGGCGCTGCGGCAAGGAGCGGACCTTGATGTCGGCTGCGTCATCATGGATGAGTTCCACTTCTACAGCGACCCCGACCGCGGTTGGGCATGGCAGGTCCCCCTGCTCACGCTGCCCGAGACGCAGTTCCTGCTCATGAGCGCCACGCTCGGTGACGTCACGCGTATCGCCACCTCGCTCGAGAACCGCACGGGTGTCGAGGTCGACGTCATCGCCGATGCGCCGCGACCGGTGCCCCTGTCGTTCGAGTACGTCGAGACGCCACTCGAGGCGACGGTCGAGCTCGCCCTGCGCCGGGGAGACGCCCCGCTCTACATCGTGCACTTCTCGCAGGATGCGGCGCTCGCCTCCGCGCAGGCGCTCATGAGCTACGGGGTCGCCACCAAGGAACAGCGCGAGCAGGTCAAGGACGCCATCAAGGGCGCGCACTTCGGCACGGCTTTCGGCAAGACGCTCCGGCGCCTGCTGGGTGGCGGCGTCGGCGTGCATCATGCCGGGATGCTCCCCCGTTACCGCCTGCTCGTGGAGAAGCTCGCACAGGATGGGCTGCTTCCCGTCATCTGCGGCACCGACACGCTTGGTGTCGGCATCAACGTGCCCATCCATACGGTGCTGCTCACCCAGCTCACCAAGTTCGATGGCCATCGCATGCGCCGTCTGCGCTCCCGCGAGTTCCATCAGATCGTCGGGCGTGCCGGACGTGCGGGGTTCGACACCGAGGGGCTCGTCATCGCGCAGGCACCGGAACACGATATCGAGAATGCCCGCGCCCGTGCCAAGGCCGCCGGGGATCCCAAGAAGCTCCGGAAGCTCAAGCTCAAGAAGCCACATGAGGGGTTCGTCACCTGGAACGGACAGACCTTCGAGAAGCTCATCGCATCGGAGCCCGAGACGCTCAAGCCCCGGATGCGCATCACGCATTCGATGGTGCTCGCCGAGGTGCAGCAGGGAGGCGATGCGCACGAACGCATCACCCGGCTCATCGCGGATTCCGACCAGACGGATGAGGAAAAGGTAGAGCTCGGTGTCCGTGCGGCGGAGATCTTCACCACGCTCATGGACGCAGGTGTCGTGGAGAGCGAGCAGTATGATGACGGAAGCGAGGGGTATTACACGACCGTCGACCTGCCCGATGATTTCGCGCTCGACCAGCCGCTCTCGCCCTTCCTGCTCTCGGCGCTCGACCTCCTGGACCCCGAGAGCGAGACCTATGCGCTCGATGTGGTCTCGATGGTGGAGGCCACGCTCGAGGACCCGCGCCAGATACTCCGGGTGCAGGAGAAGCGCGCCCGGGACAAGGCCATGGCCGAGATGAAGGCCGATGGCGTCGAGTACGAGGAGCGCATCGAGAAGATCGCCGAGGTCACCTATCCCAAGCCGCTCGAGGAGCTGCTGGAATTCGCCTTCGACACCTATTGCGAGACGGTTCCATGGGCGCGTGACTATCGTCTGAGCCCCAAATCGGTGCTGCGTGACATGCTCGAGAACACGGCCGACTTCAAGAGCTACGTGTCCGGTTTCGGCATCGCGCGGTCCGAGGGTCTGTTGCTGCGCTATCTGTCCGATTCGTACCGGGCGCTCTCGCGGACCATCCCGCTCGATTACCTGGACGATCAGCTTGAGGATATCATCGCATGGCTCGGTCTGATGGTACGCTCGGTCGACTCGAGCCTCGTTGACGAGTGGGAGGCTGCAGGCAGCTTCTTCGATGAAGTCCCGCCGCAGCCATCGGATGTGGTGGTCATCGACCGCCGGGGGCTCACCGTTATGGTCCGCAACGCGTTGTTCCTGCGTGTCAAGCTCGCCGCACGTCGAGAGGCGTCTCGGCTCGGTGCACTCGATGCCGACTGGAACTGTGGGGAGCGGAGATGGCGGCAGGCGCTCGATGCGTTCTACGAGGCGCATGATGAGATCCTGCTCGATGCGGATGCCCGGTCGATGGCGTATCTCACCATCGACGAGATCGACGAGTGGGACGACCATGTCTGGCATGTGCATCAGATATTCAGCGATTCCGATGGCGACCATGATTTCGGGATCGCCGCCGATGTGGACCTGGATGCCACGCAGACGAGTGACGGTGTCGTGTTCACCAACTACCGTGTCGGGCCGATCGAGGACCTGCTGCGGTGATGCATGCCGATGTGCCATTTCGGTAATTAAGTAACACGTGAAACAGCACGGGAAATGCGGGGGACAGCGGTCCGGTTTGCTGGCCTTGTGCTGTCGGGCTTCGTGGTCGATGTGCTCCGGTTTCGTGCCGAGGTGCCCGATGTCACGTGGCCTGACCCATGAGGCTATTCGTAGCCCATCGTCGCTATCTGCTCCTCATCCATGCCGAAGTAATGACCGATCTCGTGCACCACGGTCCTGCGCACCTGCTCGATGATTTCCTCGCGTGTTCCCTCCAGGCGTTCATGGGGTCCTTTGAACAGGTAGATGACATCGGGTTGCTCGCCGAACCCGTAGGAATCCCCACGCTCGCTCAGGGGTATGCCAACGTAGAGACCGAGGATATCGCCATCGCCATAGCCGGTATCCCCGGTCCCGTCATCGTATGCTTCCTTCCAGTCCCCTTCATCGGATGCGTCGAGGTCCCCGGGCTCATCGAGCACCACGAAGGCGATGTTCTCGCAAGCTTCCATGAAACGCTCGGGCATGGAATCCAAAGCCCTCACCACGATATCCTCGAACTCCTCGTCGCTGAAGGTGTGCATGGGTATCCCCTGTTCCGTCATCTGTGGTCAATGGTTCCCTTCCAACATATGTGAAGCAG
>OMSY01000127.1 GCA_900313875.1 uncultured Actinomycetes bacterium | reverse complement strand
TCGCGCTCGCCCGAACGCATCTCGTCGATGTCGCGCCCCGAGAGCTTGCCATAGGAGGGGAACGAACGTACGGAGAAGTAGACGCTGCCGTCCTGCTCATAGGCATGACCGCCCTCTATGAGCTGCTCGGCGAGCTCTATCATGCCGGGAATCTCCTGCGTGGCGCACGGGCGCACCGTGGGGTCGAGGATGTTGAGACCGTGCATCGCATCGATGAACGCCGCCGTGTACCTCTCGGCGACCTCCGCCGGCGTACAGTCCTCCTTCACCGCCTGGGCGATGATCTTGTCGTCCACATCGGTGATGTTCTGCACGAAGGTGACCTCGTAGCCGCGCCACATGAGATACCGGCGGATCGTGTCGAAGGAGATGAAGGTGCGGGCATTTCCGATATGGATGTGGTTGTAGACCGTCGGGCCGCACACATACATGGCGACCTTGCCTTCCTCACGCGGAACGAACTCCTCCTTGCGCCTGGTCGCCGTGTTGTAGATACGCATGATCCCTGGCCCATCCTTTCCTCGGTCACGGACCCGATACCGTCCGGACCCATCGGTTCCTCGATAATCCCAAAACGCCCTTGACCGACCGTCAGCCGTCCAATCCCCCGACGGCACCATCGGATGCATGCTGCCGTTCGAGCTCGGTCACGCGGCTGCGAAGGTCCTCGATGGCCTCCCTCATGGGGTCGGGCATGGGCTCGTGACGGAGCAGGCGTGCCGACTGCTCCTCGTCGACACGCTCTCCCCGATGCCTCACCACATGGCCGGGAATGCCCACGACCGTGCAGTCCGCCGGCACGTCGTCGACCACGACGGCGCCGCCACCGATCTTGGTGTTGTCGCCGATGGTGACGCTTCCGAGCACGGCGGCACCGACGCCGACGACGACGCCGTTGCCGAGGGTCGGATGACGTTTGCCGGTCTCCTTGCCGGTACCGCCGAGCGTGACCCCCTGGTACAGCATCACGTCATCACCGATGATCGCCGTCTCGCCGATGACGACGCCGCTGCCGTGGTCGATGAAGAAGCGCTTGCCGATCTGGGCGGCGGGATGGATCTCGATGCCGGTGGTGAAACGCGTGAACTGGGAGAGCACGCGTGCGAGCGACTTGAAGTCATGTTCCCACAACCAGTACTGCTGCCGATGTTGCCAGATCGCATGGAGACCGGAATAGCAGAGGAGGATCACCGCGGTGGAAGGTGCGGCGGGATCCCGGTCCTTTGCGGCCGCGATATCCTCGCGCATCCCCGCCGTCATGCTACCGACCCCACGCGCAAGCTGTGTGGCGACGGAGCCGATACCGTTCGCAATACCCCTCAACATGGTTTCCTCCTACCCTTCCCGACGCTCAAGGAGCACGACCGCCTGGGCGACGATACCTTCCTCCCTGCCGACGGCACCGAGATGCTCGGTGGTCGTCGCCTTCACCCCGACCGCATCGGGGGTGACCCCGAGCGCATCCGCAAGACGCTCACGCATCCGGTCCCGATAGGGGGATAGCTTGGGCACCTGCGCGATGATGACGCTGTCGACATCGAGGACGCGGAACCCCCGCTCCTGCACAAGGGCAGCGACCTTCCTCAGCAACCCGATGGAGTCCGCCCCCTCATAAGCAGGGTCATCGTCAGGAAACAGCTTACCGATATCACCGGCTCTCAGGGCGCCGAGGCAGGCATCGGCCACCGCATGTGCGAGCACATCGGCATCCGAATGGCCGTCGAGTCCGCGTTCGAAGGGAATCCGCACCCCCCCGATGACGAGAGGCCGTCCAGGAACGAGGGCATGGGTGTCATGCCCCAACCCGATGCGCAGTCCACTCATGAGGACCTCCCGATACCCCGACGGGCACGCAGCACCGATTCGACAGGGCCCACATCCTCCGGGACCGTGAGCTTGATGTTGTCGCGTGGTCCCTCCACCAGAAGCACCCGATACCCGAGGCGTTCGATGAGCGATGAGTCATCGGTGCCGACGAACCCGTCCTCCAAGGCCGCGCAATGCGCATGGAGCAGCAGGCCCGCACGGAACACCTGAGGGGTCTGGACCGCCCAGAACGCCGAACGCTCCGGGGTCGTGACGACCTGGTTGTCACGAACGACCTTGAGCGTGTCGATGGAGGGGTACCCTACGACCGCACCGGCGGCCTCCGGACTTCCCTTGAGGACGTTGATGACGTGCGTGACGAGTCCGGGAGTGATGAGGGGGCGTGCACCATCATGCATCGCGATGAGGTCGAACGCGGGGTCTACGGCGTTCACCCCGGAGAACGCCGACTCCTGGCGGAGCTGTCCTGCCGGTGCGAACACGACCGGAGTCACGAAGGGGTAGGGATCGAGGGCATCACGGCACATCCGCTCATAGTCATCCTCGGGACAGACGAGCACGATCTGCCCGACATCGGGCGTGGCGTCGAAGGCTTCGAGCGCCCAGGTGACAGCAGGACGGCCCAGCAGCTCGAAGAGCTGCTTGCCACCCTTGACACCGAAACGCTCCCCCGTGCCACCGGCGAGCACCACCGCTGCGGTACGGGCCTTCGGCGACACCTCGCCCTCGAGCACGGCGAGAGCGAGGTCGAGTTCATGGAAATCCTGTGCCCGCGTCCCGACCCGCACCTCGCGGGCCTCGAGTACCGAGGGTCCGGAAACGGGATCGGGCAGACCCTGGGCACTCGCACGCCCTGTATCGGTGCTCGTCTCCCTGTTGTCATCGGCGGCCACGGAGTTCCTCCTCCCCTTCTTCCTCTCCTACCGAAACCCATTGTATAGGCGGAGGAAGCCTGCATAAAGGTCGCGTTTCGGGAAATGCCCCATACCCGACCCGCCATCCCCGTGCCGACCGTGCCATCGACCTGCAGCTCCCCGCCGCAGTCCATGCCCACCAACAGGAAGCACCCACCGGTCGGATCACCGGTGGGTGCCTATAGGTCACATGTGGCTCAGTCCGCGGAGGTTATCCCGGACCCCTCCTGGGGCCGCGAGGGCACCTTAGGAGGCAGCAGCGGACGGGTTTCCTCCTCCTTCAGCGTGGTGCGCTTGCGAGGCGCCGGAATCTCCCCGACCCCGGGCGAGAACGTGAGCTTCTCGCCATCGTAGTCGACTTCGACGACCGAACCCGAGGTCCACGTGCCCTCGAGGATCTGCTCGGAAATCGGATCCTCGACGAGCCGCTGTATCGACCTGCGCAACGGTCGGGCCCCGAGCGTGACATCCGTGCCCTCCTTGGCAAGATAGCTCCGTGCGGCATCCGAGAGGTTGATGGTCATGTTCTGCGCGATGAGACGGTCACGCAGGTCCGCGACCATGAGGTCCACGATCTGCTTGACCTGGTCACCCGTCAGCGACTCGAAGACGATCATGTCATCGAGACGGTTGAGGAACTCGGGACGGAACACCTTGCGCACCTCGGACATGACACGCTGACGGATCTCCCGGTCGGACAGCCCGACCTTGTCGCCGCCCGCGGCGAAACCGATGGGCGCGGTCTGCACGATCTCACGCGCACCGACATTGCTCGTCATGATGACGATGGTGTTGCGGAAGTCGACCGTCCGGCCCTGACCGTCGGTCAAACGCCCTTCCTCGAAGATCTGCAGCAGCACGTTGAACACATCCGGATGCGCCTTCTCGATCTCGTCGAAGAGGATGACGGAGTACGGGCGCTGGCGCACCGCCTTGGTGAGCTGGCCGCCTTCGTCATACCCGACATAGCCCGGAGGGGAGCCGACGAGACGCGATACCGTGTGCTTCTCCATGTACTCGGACATGTCGAAGCTGATGAGGGCATCCTCGGTACTGAACAGGAACTCCGCCAGGGCCTTGGAAAGCTCGGTCTTGCCCACACCTGACGGACCAAGGAACAGGAACGAACCGGCAGGGCGTTTGGGGTCCTTGAGTCCGGCACGGCTCCTGCGTATGGCCTTGGATACCGCGGTCACCGCCTGGTCCTGCCCGATGATGCGCTCATGGAGCACGCTCTCCATGCGGAGCAGCTTCTCGGTCTCCGCCTCGGTCAGCTGCGAGACGGGGACGCCGGTGGACAGGCTCACGACATCGGCGATGTCGAGCTCTCCCACATCGTTGATGACCTGTGCCGCCTGCTCCTTCCAAGCAGCATCCGCTTCCTCGCGCTTGTCCATGAGCTTGCGCTCCTCATCGCGCAATGCGGCCGCCTGCTCGAACTCCTGTGCGGCAATGGCCGCATCCTTGCGCTCGCGCGTCTCGCGGATCAGCTCGTCGATCTCGCGCACCTCGGGAGGAATCGTCATCGTGCGCAGACGCATGCGGGCACCGGCCTCATCCAGCAGGTCGATGGCCTTGTCCGGCAGGAAGCGGTCCTGGACGTAGCGGTCCGCGAGCGAGACCGCGGCCTTGAGCGCCTCGTCGGTGAAATGCACGTGATGATGGTCCTCGTAGCGGCTGCGCAGCCCCTCGAGGATCTCCATGGTCTGCTCGTTCGTCGGCTCCGAGACCATGATGGGCTGGAAACGGCGCTCGAGGGCGGCGTCCTTCTCGATGCGCTTGCGGTACTCGTCGAGCGTCGTGGCACCGATGACCTGGATCTCGCGGCGGGACAGGGGCGGCTTGAGGATGGCAGCTGCATCGATGGAGCCCTCGGCGCTGCCCGCGCCGATGAGGGTATGCATCTCGTCGATGAACAGGATGATGTTGCCATCCTTGCGCACCTCGTTGATGAGCTTCTTGAAGCGCTCCTCGAACTCGCCACGGTACTTGGACCCTGCGACGATGGCCGAGATGTCCAGCGAGCAGATGCGCTTGTCCGACAACATGTCGGGAGCGTCGCCGTCGACGATCTTCTGCGCAAGCCCCTCGGCGATGGCCGTCTTGCCCACGCCGGGATCGCCGAGGATGAGCGGGTTGTTCTTGGTACGCCGGGCGAGGATCTCCATGATGCGCTCGATCTCACGCTCGCGGCCGATGACGGGATCGAGCCTGCCCTCCCGTGCCATCTGGTTGAGGTCGGTGCAGAACTCGCTGAGCGTGGAGCTGCTCCCCTCCTCGGAATACTCTTCAGCACCCTCGAACAGCTCGCGAGGCCCACGGTGGGCGCCCATCCGCATGGGGGCGTTCGACTGGATCTCCTCTGAAACCGCCTGCTTGACGTCCTCGGGGTTGACACCCATCTGGGCGAAGGCCTGCATGGCGACACCTTCGCCCTCGCGGATGATGCCGAGCAGGAGATGCTCGGTGGATATGTAGTTCTGCCCAAGCTGCAGCGCCTCGCGGAACGAACCCTCGAGGACACGCTTGGCACGCGGGGTGAACGGGATATGCCCGGCAGCAGCAGTCTCCTCGTTCTGGATGATGGTCTTGACCTGGCCGAGGGTGGCCTCATAGGTCATCCCATAGCGCTGCAGGACCTGCGCGGCAAGACCCTCCTCCTCGCGGATGAGGCCGAGCAGGAGATGCTCGGTACCCACATATGCCTGTTCGAGCTTGCGGGCCTCCTCCTGCGCGTAGATGAGCACCTTGCGTGCCTTGTCAGTGAACTTCTCAAACATGCGTGACTCCGATCGTGTCGTGATTGAACGGGGCGGATTTCCTTAGCTGAGAACTGGTGATGATGATAGAGGACAGTATGATTATCTAAGCAGTATACACTTAGATTTCCTGTTAGCTACCGAATCACGCACATGATGACGTGCGGTTACCGTTTCGTGAAGTTCATCGCCGTCGCATCGCATGAAAGCCGGTACGGGCGCGGGGGCGGTAGGACCGGACCGGTCCCGCCACCCCCGCTGAAAGCACGTCCGGATACAATCTACTGACGCAGCTCGCCACCCTCGGGACGCATATGCGGGAACAGGAGCACGTCCCTGATCGACGGAACGTCGGTGAGCAGCATGACGAGACGGTCGATGCCGATGCCCATGCCACCGGCGGGGGGCATACCGTACTCGAGTGCACGGATGTAGTCCTCGTCGTATCCCATGGCCTCGTCATCACCTGCGGCCTTCGCTGCCACCTGGGCGGCGAAGCGCTCTTCCTGGTCAACCGGGTCGTTGAGCTCGGAGAAGGCGTTCGCGAACTCGCGACCCGCGATCAGCAGCTCGAAGCGGTCGGTCACGTCGGGATCCCCGAGCTTCTTCTTGGCAAGCGGCGAGGTCTCGAGCGGATGCTCGCAGACGAACGTCGGCTGAATCAGCGTCTCCTCGACCAGCTCGTCGTAGAGCTCGTTGATCAGCTTGCCCTTGCCCCAGGAATCCTCGTACCCGATATCATGCTTCTTGCACAGGGCACGCAGCTCATCGAGGGTGCGTGCGAAGGAGGCATCCTCACCGACGGCCTCGCTGACGAGCTCGACCATGGTGCGGCTCTCCCAGTCACCACCGAGATGGATCTCGGTACCCTGATAGGTGATGTCCGTCGTCCCGCATGCGGCGAGGGCGGCCGTGGTGACGATGCCCTTGACGAAGCTCTTCATGCCATCGAGGTCCGTGTAGGCCTGATAGGCCTCCATCATCGTGAACTCGGGATTGTGACGCAGGTCCATGCCCTCGTTGCGGAAGCTGCGGTTGAGCTCGAACACCCGCTCGAAACCACCGACGAGCAGACGTTTGAGATAGAGCTCGGGCGCGATGCGCAGATAGAAGTCACGGTCGAGGGCGTTGTGATGGGTGATGAAGGGGCGCGCCGTGGCACCACCCGGGATGGGGTGCAGCATCGGGGTCTCCACCTCGACGAAGCCCTGCTCCTCCGCATAATGCCTGATGGCGGAGATGATCTTGAAGCGCTTCTGGAACGTATCGCGTACCTCGGGGTTCATCACGAGGTCGACGTAGCGCTGACGGTAACGGGTCTCCTTGTCGGAAAGCCCATGGAACTTCTCGGGAAGGGGGCGCAGCGATTTCGAGAGCAGCGTGACGGTCCCCGGGGCAACGGAGAGCTCGCCCCGCCGCGTGCGCAGGACCGTGCCCTCGACGCCGATCCAATCACCGACATCGAGGTCCTTGACCGCCGCATAGGCCTCCTCGCCGAGGGCGTTGATACGGCAGAAGACCTGAATCTCCCCGGTCCCGTCCCGGAGAACGAGGAAGCAGACCTTGCCCTGACCGCGTTTGGCGATGACACGGCCCGCGACATGGACGGTCACGCCGGTATCGGCGCCATCCTCCAGGTCGGCATAACGCTCGGCGAGCTCCGCGGCGTGCGCATCCACATCATAGCGACGACGATAGGGCTCGTCACCGGCATCGAAGATGGCTTGACGCTTCGCCTTGCGCACGAGGATGGGGTCGTCCAGAGGACGGTCCTCCACAGGCAGGTTCTCGGTCTTGTTGCTCTCGGTCATCGCTTTCCCTCATCTCCCAGCTGCATGTCCATCCGTTCAGCGACCTTCGGTCCCATCCTCGATGATGGTGAACTCGATGGGACGCCCTGTCGGCCCCTCGGTCCGGACGACATCACCCCTCTTGCGCCCGATGGCCGCAGCACCGACGGCGGACTCGTTGCTGATCTTCCCCTGGGAGGGGTCCGCCTCGGCGGTGCCGACGATCTGGAACTCCCGCCGACTCCCATCCGCCATCTCGATCACGATGGTCGAACCTATCGTGATGTTGGACCCGTGCTTCGGCATCTCGACGATCGTGGCGTTCGCAAGGATCTGGTTGATCTCGGCGATGCGGTTCTCGACGAACGCCTGCTCGTTCTTGGCATCGTCATACTCGGAGTTCTCGCTGATATCGCCGAACTCGCGTGCCACCTTGATGCGCTCGCCGACCTCCTGACGCCGGATGTTCTCAAGATGGTCGAGCTCCTCCTCGAGCTTCTGCTTGCCTTCAAGGGTCAACTTCACTTCATTGGTGTCCATCGTTGTAAAGACTCCGTTCATCCCGCGATGCGGCGCAGCGACGTCGCACCCACTCTTCTCCGAAAACGCAAACCACCTGGTCGGCATTCGAGGACGGTCGCATCGGGAGCGACCGGCACACCGCTCATGCAGTATCTTCCCTGCGAACACCGGCCATCACGGAAGCCCCTGTCATGCGGGGCTCTCGTCGTCCCCGTCTTCCGCTTTCTTCTCCTCCGCATCCTCCGGGGAAGAGGACTGTGCAGAGGACGGCTCGGCCTCCTTCGCGCCATCGTCCATCCCCTTGCGGATGTTCTTGACCGTCTTGCCGAGCGTCGTCCCGAGCTTGGGCAGGTTCTTGGGTCCGAACACGAGCAGGGCGATCGCCAAGATGATGACGAGCTCTGTCGTGCCCATGCCTCCGATATGCATATCGACCCCCCTTCAGACAGCACAGCCTGCATATGCGTGGGTAGCGTACCACCGAACACACAGCGGCATCCGCACCCATGGCCGGACGTGAACAACAGGTAACGTTGCGTCATCCCGCTGGGACCCTCCGGCACCACATACGATAAGAGGGCGGGAACATGTCCCACCCTCGTGCAAATCGACTGGTCGGGACGACTGGATTTGAACCAGCGACCTCACGGTCCCGAACCGTGCGCGCTACCAAACTGCGCCACGTCCCGATGGTGCCCTATGTCACCGCACCGGAAGACGTCTCCCGGCGAGAAGCTATCCTAGCAGAGACCGCCCCGCTGTGCTAGAGAAAAGCTGCGAGCGAGACGACCCTCCCCCCGAATGCGCCTGGGAG